>JAOPWG010000329.1 GCA_025965775.1 Modestobacter sp.
CGGCAGTTCCAGCCCTGCAGCAGGTACTGGGTGGCGACGGTCATCTCGCCCCACTGGCCGCCGAGCACCTCCTGCATCTTGCGGGCGAAGTCCGGGTCGGGGCCGTCGGGCTTGGCCTCGAACTGCAGGGCGTGAGTGTGGGTGAACACGGGCGTCTCCTCTGCGGCGTCGTCGCCGCTGCTCGCGGCGATACCAGGGATCTGCCCCCGCCGCGTGTCACCCCCGTGCCGTCCGGTGGCCCGGCGGTGCCAACCTCACGCCGGCCCCACGGCGGCGGGTCTCAGCGGTCGGGCAGTCGCACCACGAGCTGGAAGGCGCCGTCCTCCGCCCGGCACCAGGCGAGCCGGCCGCCCAACTCACGGGTCTGCCGCTGGACCGACCACAGCCCCAGCCCGGTCAGGTCGACCGGCGGGTCCTGCTGGCGCAGGTGCCCGAGCACCCGCTCGGCCGGCACGCCGGACTGGGCGATGGCCAGCTCCACCCAGCCGGGACGGCGCCGGACAGCCAGCCGTACGGGAACTCCCTGCCCGTGCCGGTGGGCGTTCTCCAGCAGATTGGTCAGGATCCGCTGGACCCGGGCGTCGGCCACCCACACCTCCCCGGTGTCGTCGGCGAGCTCGACCGTCAGCTGCTCCCGGGCCAGCCCGGCGGCGGCCACCGAGGCCCGGACGACGTCGACCAGCCGATGCCTCCCCCGGCGCTCGGCCGCCCCGCCGGTCGCGTCGGCGGTGCGCAGCATCGAGGACAACTGCCGGGCCTGCTGCCGCGCCAGCTCGAGCAGGTCGTCGCCGACGTCGCCGTCCTGAAGGCGCTCCAGGACCGCCTCCAGCGAAGCCAGCGGACTGCGCATGTCATGGCAGAGCGCGCGTACCAACGCATCCGCCGGGGAGACCGGTGCGGTGGCCGGGGCAGGCAGGTGGCTGCGCATGGTGCGCAACAGGGACATGAGGCGGGCAGGCCGGCCGGTTTCGCGTGTGTCAGCAGCGAGGGTCACGGGCACCTCCGGGAGCGCGGTCGGTCAGCCACGCCGGGCGCAGCACGACCTCGGGAGTGATGTGCTGGTACGAGACGGGCATGCCGGGGCTGAGCACGGTCCGCCGGTGGACGTGGTGGTCATCGATGACCACCCCTTGTTCAGTCGGGGTCTGGAGCTGCTGCTCCCGCCGGAGAGCGGCGGGCGCGTGCGGGTCGTGGGCACCACCGACGACGCGTCCGCTGCGGCGATGCTGGTGCGCCGCTGCCACGCCGACGTCGCGATCGTCGACCTGCACATGCCACCGCCGGGTGGGACGAGGGCGATCGCGGCGATCCGCCGGGCCGAGCCGATGGTGCGGGTCGTGGCGCTGTCCGGGCTGGCCGAGGCCGACGCCGCTGTGGAGGCGCTGCGCGCCGGGGCCACCGGCTTCCTGCCGAAGACGGCCAGCCCGGAGGCGCTGGTGCGCCCGCTGCTGGCCGTGCTGGACGGGTGGTCGGTGCTCCCGGAGGCGCTGCTGCGCCAGTTGCTGGACGACGCCGCCCCGGTTGCCGGGCGGGACATCGCCGCAGCCCTGTCCGCCGACGACCGGCGGCTGTGGCGGCTGGTCGCGAGTGGCACGAGCACCGTCGACATCGCCACCACGCTGCACGTCTCGGAGCGGACCGTGAAGCGACTGGTCGCCAGCCTGCTGCGGCAGCTGAAGGTCAGCACCCGGACCGAGGCAGCCGGGCTCGCCGGTCGGGTGGGCCTCGAGCCCGATGGCAGCGGCCTCGGGCGGTGAGCTCGCAGGTGCATTGCGCCCCGCTTACCCGGCCGCGCCCGCCCCATCCGCGGACCAGGCAGTTCCGTCCTGACAGCCACAGCCCGGGCTGGACTCTCGTCGCTCGACGTCCGTGTACGGGGGCGGGGCCGGCCGGTCGGCGGCGACGGTGATTGGGTGCGGGCATGTCTGTGCGAATCGTGCTGTTCGGGGCCACCGGCCACACCGGCGGGCGCACCGCCCGGGCACTGGTGGACCGGGGGGCCCGGCCGGTGCTCGCCGGCCGCGACGCCGCCCGGTTGGCCCCGCTGGCCGACCAGCTCGGTGGCGACGCCGGCCCCCTGGAGACGGTGACGGCCGACGTCACCGACGGAGCATCCGTGCGTGCCCTGGTCGGTCGCGGCGACGTGCTGGTCACCACCGTGGGCCCGTTCGTCCGGCTCGGGGAGCCGGCCGTGGCCGCCGCCGTCGACGCCGGAGCGGTCTACCTGGACTCCACCGGCGAACCACCGTTCCTGCGCCGGGTGTTCGAGGAGTTCGGACCGCGGGCCGCGCGCAGCGGGGCCACTCTGCTGACCGCCTTCGGCCACGACTACGTGCCCGGCACGCTGGCCGGCGCGCTCGCCCTGGCCGGGGCCGGCAACCGGGCGCACCGCCTGGACGTCGGTTACACGCTGGACGGCGTCCGCGGGCAGGCCTTCTCCCGCGGCACCCTGGTGTCGCTGATCGGCGTGCTGCTCGAACCGAACCACGCCTTCGCCGGCGGGCGGCTGGTCACCGAGCCGGCCGGGGCGCGGCTGTGGCGTTTCGACGTGGGCGGGCGCCCCCGCCGCGGGCTGTCGGTGGGCGGGTCGGAGCACCTGACGCTGCCGCCGCTGGCGCCGTCGCTGCGGGAGGTCGGGGTGTTCCTCGACTGGTTCGGTCCGGCGGCGGCGGTCGCGCACCGGCTCGCGCCGCTGACCCCCTGGGTGGCCCGGGTCCCCGGCGCCCGCGCCGCGCTCCCGCGGCTGGCCGACCTGGTCGGCCGCCGGGTCGCCGAGGCGCCGTCCACCGACGGGCAGGTCCGCACCTCGGTGCTGGCCGAGGTGCGCGACACCGCCGGGGAGCTGGTGTCCGCCGTCCGGCTGGCCGGGCCGGACCCCTACGACCTGACCGCCGACCTGCTGGCCTGGGGTGCGACCCACGCCGCCGAGCGCGGGGTCCGCGGCACCGGCGCGCTGGGGCCGGTTCAGGCCTTCGGCCTCGAGGCGCTCACCGCCGGAGCGGCCGGCGCTGGCATCACCCGCGCGTGACGGACAGGTCCGCGGCCGCGTCGTCGTAGAGGTCGGCCATCGACTGGCGCAGCTTGTACTTGAGCACCTTGCCCCCGACGGTCTCCGGCAGCGCGTCGGCGAACAGCACCGCCTTGGGCGTCTCGAACCCGGCCAGTCGCTCCCGGCACCAGCCGACGAGTTCGGCCTCGGTCACCGTCGCTCCCGGCGCCCGGACGACGACGGCGGTCACCGCCTCACCCCACCGGTCGTGGCGCAGCCCCACGACGGCGGCCTTGGTCACCTGCGGGTGTTCGTGCAGCAGTGCCTCGACCCGGATGCTGGAGACGTTCTCCCCGCCGCTCTTAATGATGTCCTTGTAGCGGTCGACCATGATCCGCAGACCGTCGTCGTCGACGACGCAGCTGTCGCCGGAGTGGAACCAGCCGTACCGGAAGGCCTCCTCGGTCGCAGCCCGGTCCCGGTAGTAGCCCGCGGTGACTGCGGGCGAGCGGTAGACCGCTTCGCCGGGCACCCCGGGGCGGTCCATCAGGTGGGTGCCGTCGACGTCCATCACGGTGGAGGCCAGTAGCGGGTTCGGGATGCCCACGTAGTTCAGCGAGGTCCCGGCCGCCCGGTACTTGGCGTCCTCGACGTCGGGCCAGAACCGGTGGCAGCTGATCGCCTCCGTCTGCCCGAAGATGCCGACCAGGGTCAGCCCCTCCCCGCACGAGCGCTTGAGCGAGTCGCGGACCCCGACCTCGACCGCTCCCCAGCCGTAGACGACGACCCGTAGCGTGCTCTGCTCCCCCTCCGGCACCTGGTCGGCCAGTGCCGCGGCGAACGCCTTCACCAGCTGCGGCGACCCGCCCCACAGCGACGTCGCGCCCTCGCGCTGCACGGCGGCGGCCATCTCGCCCGGCACCACCCCGCGACCGATCACCAGCCGGCCACCGGTGACGAAGGCGGACAGCGACAGTGCCTGGTCGGCCACGTGGTAGATGACCGGCAGGAAGGCGACCTGCACCAGGTCCGCCTCCACCGGGATGCCGCGGGTCATCGACAGCGCGAACGCCAGCGCTCCCATGTGAGCATAGGTGTGGGAGAGCATCACGCCCTTGGGCAGCGCGGTGGTGCCGGAGGTGAAGAGGATCTCCCAGATGTCGTCACCGTGGACGACGGTGTCAGGCTCGCCGGCGGACTGGCCGCCGGTGAAGTCGGTGAAGGAGCTGCTCCCCTCCACCGGCTCGCCGCCGATGGTGATCGTGACGTCGACCGGGAGCCCGGTGGCCGCGAAGGCAGCCTGCACCCCGCCCCACAGCTCGGCGTCGACGACGGCGAACCGGGGCTGGGCCAGCTCGATGATCCCGGTCACGACGTCGGGGGCCAGCGCGGGGTTCAGCGGCACGGCCACCAGCCCGGCCTTGGCGGCGCCGAGCTTGGTCAGGTAGGCCTCCACCGAGTTCTCGCAGACCAGCAGCACCCGGTCGCCGCGCTGCAGACCGGCGGCGAGCAGCCCGTTCGCGACCCGGTTCACCATCGCGTCGGCCTGCCGGTAGGTCAGCCGCTCGAACGCCGGGTCGCCGAACGCACCGGCCCAGCCGGTGATGGCCACCCGGTCCGGACGGCTCCACGTCAACCGTTCCAGCACGTCCCCCACGCAGGTCCGGTCCCACCGGTTGTCCGCCCGCCGCTGGTACAGGCTCTCGACGTCGATGACCACGCGCGCTCCTCGTCCCGTGCGCCAGGCAGCTCTGCCCGGCGTCGTGCGGAGTGAACCGTCGACCACTGGAAGGGTCCGCGTCAAGACCATACTGTGAGGCAGGCCGCGCTGAGCTCTGGTTTTGTCGGCCCCAGGTAGCTAACGTGCTGCGCTAGTGAATGCCCGATCACATTGGAGTGACCCCGATGGACTTCGCCGAGAGCCCCGAACTCACGGCCCTGCGCAAGACGGTGGGTCAGATCGCCGGCCGCTACGGCGGGCCCTACTACGCCGAGCACGCCGCTCGGCACGAACCCCTCACCGAGTTGTGGGCCGACCTGGCCCGGGCCGGGTTCATCGGGATCAACGTGCCCGAGGAGTACGGCGGGGGCGGTGGCGGGCTGGTCGAGCTCGCGGCCGTGTGCGAGGAGATCGCCGCGCAGGGCTGCCCGATGCTCCTGTTGCTGGTGTCCGCGGCGATCTCCGCCGAGGTCATCGCCCGGTACGGCGACGACGAGCAGAAGCAGCGCTGGCTCCCCGGCCTGGCCGACGGCACCAGCAAGGTGGTCTTCGCGATCACCGAGCCCGGCGCCGGCTCCAACACCCACCGGCTGGCCACCTCCGCCCGGCAGGAGGGTGCGGACTGGCTGATCTCGGGCACGAAGTACTACATCTCCGGCGTCGACGAGGCCCGGGCGCTGCTCGTCGTCGCCCGGACCGGCACCGACGAGGTCAGCGGCCGGGCACAGATGTCGCTGTTCCTGGTCCCTACCGACGCCGAGGGGCTCACCGCTCAGTCGCTGCCGGTGGACGCGATGCTCCCCGAGCGGCAGTTCACCCTGTTCTTCGACGACGTCCGGGTCGGTCCGGACATGCTGGTCGGTGAGGTCGGCGCCGGGTTCGCCCAGGTCTTCTACGGGCTGAACCCCGAGCGGATCACCGGCGCCGCGCTCTGCGTCGGCATCGCCCGGTACGCGCTGGCCCGGGGCGCGGCCTACGCCACCCAGCGCAGCGTCTGGGACACCCCGATCGGGGCCCACCAGGGCGTCTCGCACCCGCTGGCCAAGGCCGCGATCGAGACCGAACTGGCCGCGCTGATGACTCGCAAGGCGGCCTGGGCGCACGACGCCGGTCAGCCTGCCGGCGAGGCCGCCAACATGGCCAAGTACGCCGCCGCCGAGGCCGCGCTGGCCGCCGTCGACGCCGCCATCCAGACCCACGGCGGCAACGGGCTGTCCACCGAGTACGGCCTCGTCCCGTACTGGGGTCTGGCCCGGCTGCTGCGGATCGCCCCGGTGAACCGCGAGATGGTCCTCAACTTCGTCGCCCAGCACACGCTGGGCCTGCCCCGCTCCTACTGAGGAGGACCCGTGCCCGTCTCGCCCCTGCACGACGACCTGGTGCACCGGGTCAACGTCGGCGACACCCTGACCCGCACCGCCGACCGGATGCCGACCAAGGTCGCCGTGGTCGACGGCGACCGGCGGATCAGCTACGCCGAGCTGGACGCGTGGACCAACCGGCTGGCCCACGCCTTGCTGGACCGCGGCTACGCCCCGGGTGACTCCCTGGGCCTGGCCTCGGGCAACAGCGCCGAGTTCCTCGCCGTCTACTACGCCTGCGCCAAGGCCGGCGTCGTCTGCGTCCCGCTCAACCTGGGCTGGCGCGCCACCGAGGCCGGGTACGTGCTCGGGCACGCCGGCGTGCGCGGGATCGTGCTGGAGGCCCAGCTTGCCGACTGGGTCGCCGAGGCGCTGGCGGGCGGGGAGGGACTGGACGGCGTCGCCGACCTCGTCGTCGCCCCCGGGACCGGCGCCCCGGTGCCGAACACCCTGGCCGGCCGGGCGACGACGACGCTTTCGGCCTTCGCCGGCGTGGACGCGAGCCCGGTCGAGGTGGTGGTCGGTGACCGCGCGCCGATGACCTACCTCTACACATCGGGGACGACCTCGGCGCCCAAGGGCGTGGTCGGCAACCACCTGGCCATCTACGTCGAGTCGCTGACCATGGCGCTGGAGGCCCGCTGGACCGACGAGGACCGGTTCGTGGCGATGATGCCGATGTTCCACACCGCCCAGCTGAACTGCTTCTGCACGCCGGCGGTGGTGCTCGGCGCCACGCTGTACGTGCACCGCGGCTTCGACCCCGACCGGCTGCTGGACACCATCGAGGCCGAACGGATCACCCAGGTCTTCGGGCTCCCGATGATGTACCGGGCGCTGCTGGACCGCCCCGACATCGGGCAGCGGGACCTCTCCAGCCTGCGCCGGGCCTGCTACGCGATGGCGCCGATGCCCGAGGCCCAGCTGCGCCGGTCGATCGAGGTGTTCGGCTGCGACTTCTTCCTGCTGTTCGGGCAGACCGAGATGAGCCCGACGACGACGCTGTTCCGCCCCGAGCACCAACTCACCCACGCCGGCGCGGTCGGCACCCCCACGGTCGGGGTGCGGGTCGCGCTGATGGGTGCCGACGGGGAGCTGGTCGCCCCGGGCGAGGAGGGCGAGATCGTCTACCGCAGCCCCCAGGCGTTGACCGAGTACCTGCACGACCCCGAGGCCACCGAGGTCGCCTTCGCCGGCGGCTGGTTCCACTCCGGCGACATCGGCCGCTTCGACGACGACGGCATCCTCTGGTTCGCCGACCGGTCCAAGGACGTGATCAAGACCGGTGGGGAGAACGTCGCCTCCATCGAGGTGGAGCGCGCGCTGTACGCCGCGGACCCGCGGATCGCCGAGGTGGTCGCGGTCGGGTTGCCGCACGAGCGGTGGACCGAGGCGATCACCGCCGTCGTCGTCGCCCGGCCCGGGGAGCGGATCGACGCCGACGAGCTGCTCGCCGCCGTCCGCGGGCGGCTGGATGGTTACAAGGTGCCCAAGGCCGTCGTCGTCCTGGACGAGCTGCCGCGGACCTCTACCGGCAAGGTGCAGAAGAACGTGCTGCGCGAGCGGCTGCGTGACCACTACAGCGAGGTGCGCGCATGAGTGTCAACGCTGTCGACCCCCGGGTCACCGAGGGGACCGTGCTCACCTCCGCGCTGGACACCCGCGGCGAGCTGTACCGGACCAACCGCACCGCTCAGCTGGCCGTGCTCGACCAGCTCGAGGAGCAGCTGGACCTGGCCCGCGCGGGTGGGGGGCAGCGCTACGCCGATCGGCACCGCGACCGCGGCCGGCTGCTCGCCCGGGAGCGGATCGAGTTGCTGCTCGACCGCGACTCCGCGTTCCTGGAGCTGTCCTCGTTGGCCGCTTGGGGCACGCAGTTCACCGTCGGCGCCAGCATCGTCAGCGGCGTCGGCGTCGTGTCCGGGGTGGAGTGCGTGCTCATCGCGCACGACCCGACCGTCCGCGGCGGGGCGATGAACCCGATCTCGCTGAAGAAGACGCTGCGCGCGCTGGAGATAGCCCGGCGCAACCGGCTGCCGGTGGTCAACCTGGTCGAGTCCGGTGGTGCGGATCTGCCCAGCCAGGCCGACCTGTTCGTCCCGGCGGGCCAGATTTTCCACGACCTCACCGAGCTGTCGGCGATGGGCGTGCCCACGATCGCGCTGGTGTTCGGCAACTCCACCGCCGGCGGGGCCTACGTGCCCGGCATGTGCGACTACTCGGTGCTGGTGGACCAGCAGGCGAAGGTGTTCCTCGGCGGCCCGCCGCTGGTCAAAATGGCCACCGGCGAGGACAGCGACGACGAGTCCCTGGGCGGAGCCGCGATGCACGCCCGGGTGTCCGGGGTCGCCGACCACTTCGCCGTCGACGAGCGGGACGCGATCCGGCTGGGCCGCCGCATCCTCTCCGAGCTGAACTGGCGCAAGCTCGGTCCCGGCCCGACGCTGCCGGCCGACGAACCCCTGTTCGACCCCGACGAGCTGCTGGGCATCGCCCCGGCCGACATCCGGGTGCCCTTCGACCCCCGCGAGGTGCTGGCCCGGGTCGTCGACGGGTCCCGGTTCGGTGAGTACAAGCCCGAGTACGGCACCAGCCTGGTCACCGGGTTCGCCTCCGTGCACGGCTTCCCCGTGGGGGTGCTCGCCAACGCCCGCGGAGTGCTGTTCAGCGAGGAGGCCAAGAAGGCCGCGGAGTTCATCCAGCTGGCCAACCAGGTCGACACCCCGCTGATCTTCCTGCAGAACACCACCGGCTACATGGTCGGGAGGTCCTACGAGCAGGGCGGCATCATCAAGGACGGCGCCAAGATGATCAACGCCGTCACCAACAGCGCCGTCCCGCACATCACCATCAACACCGCCGCCTCCTTCGGGGCCGGCAACTACGGGATGAGCGGTCGCGCCTACGACCCTCGGCTGATGTTCGCCTGGCCCGGCGCCAAGCTCGCCGTGATGGGCGCCGCCCAGCTGGCCGGGGTGCTCTCCATCGTCGGCAAGGCCTCGGCCGCGGCCGCGGGCCGGCCGTTCGACCAGGCCGCCGACGACGAACGGCGGCGTGGCATCGAGGCCCAGATCGAGGCCGAGTCGCACTCCTTCGCCGTCACCTCCCGGCTCTACGACGACGGCCTGCTCGACCCCCGCGATACCCGCACGGTGCTGGGCATCGCGCTGTCCGCCGCCCACTCGGGCCCGATCGAGGGGCGCCGTGGCTACGGCGTCTTCCGGATGTGAGCGGGATGATCACCAAGCTGCTCGTTGCCAACCGCGGGGAGATCGCCCTGCGGGTGATGCGCACCGCCCGGGAGATGGACGTCGCCACCGTCGCCGTCTTCTCCGACCCGGACGCGGACGCCCCCTTCGTGGCCGCGGCCGACGAGGCCGTCCGGCTGCCGGGGTCGACGCCGGCCGAGACCTACCTGCGCGGGGACCTGGTCATCGCGGCGGCACTGGCCACCGGTGCGCAGGCGGTGCACCCCGGCTACGGGTTCCTGTCCGAGAACGCCGGTTTCGCCCGGGACTGCGCGGCGGCGGGGCTGGTCTTCGTCGGGCCCACCCCCGAGGCGATCGAGTCGATGGGCTCCAAGACGGCGGCCAAGGAGCTGATGGCCACCGCCGGCGTGCCGGTGCTCCCCGGGGTGGTGGTGGGGGAGGACCTCGCCGGGCTCCGCGAGCAGGCCGCCACGATCGGCTACCCGGTGCTGGTCAAGGCCGCGTTCGGTGGTGGTGGCCGCGGGATGCGCATCGTGGCCGGGCCGGCCGAGCTGCTGCCCGCGGTCGAGGGCGCCCGCCGGGAGGCGACGTCGGCGTTCGGTGACGGCACCGTCTTCCTGGAGCGCTACGTCGAGCGGCCGAGGCACGTCGAGGTGCAGGTGGTCGGCGACACCCACGGCACCGTCGTCCACCTGTTCGAGCGGGAGTGCTCGATCCAGCGCCGCTACCAGAAGGTGCTGGAGGAGTCGCCGTCCCCGGCGGTCGACGATGCGCTGCGCGCCCAGCTGGGCAAGGCCGCGGTCGCCGCCGCCGAGACGATCGGCTACGTCGGTGCCGGCACCGTGGAGTTCGTGCTGGCGCCTGACGGTGACTTCTTCTTCCTCGAGGTCAACACCCGGCTGCAGGTCGAGCACCCGGTCACCGAGCTGGTCACCGGCCTGGATCTGGTCCGGCTGCAGCTGCAGGTCGCCGAGGGGCTGCCGCTGCCGCCGGAGGTGCTCGACGCCCGGGTGACCGGCCACGCCATCGAGGCCCGGCTCAACGCCGAGGACGTCCCGGCCGGGTACCTGCCGGTCACGGGCACCGTGCACCGGTTCGCCGTCCCCGACCTGCCGGGGATCCGGGTGGACACCGGTGTCGCCGACGGCTCGGTCGTCGGCGTGCACTACGACTCGATGCTGGCCAAGGTGATCGCCCACGGCGCCACCCGGGACGAGGCCTGCCGTCGGCTGGCCCGCGCGCTGGCCGAGACCCGGGTGCACGGCATCATCACCAACCGGGACCTCCTGGTCGCAGTCCTCCGCGAGGAGGAGTTCCGGGCCGGCGAGATCGACACCGGCTACCTCGACCGCCACCCCGAGCTGGTCGCGCCCCCGGTCGACGACGACGTGGTGGCCCTGCACGCGGCCGCGGCGGCGCTCGCCGGCCAGGCGTCCCGTCGAGCCGGGGCGGCGGTCCAGCGGACGGTGCCCAGCGGCTGGCGGAACGTGCCCAGTGCGGACCAGGTCACCGTGTTCGGTTCCGGGGACGGGCAGCTCGCCGTCCGCTACCGGCTGACCCGGGACGGGGTACGGGTCGCGGTCGGCGACCGCCGGCTCGACGTCGACGCCGTGGTCGCGACCCCCGGTCAGGTGCAGCTCACCGTGGCCGGGGTCCGCCGGACCCTGGCCGTCCACCGGGTCGGCGAGGAGGTCTTCGTCGACGGCCCGGGCGGGTCGACGACGTTCACCGAGGCGCCGCGCTTCCCGGTCCCGGGCACCCAGGCCGGCGAGGGATCGCTGCTCGCGCCGATGCCGGGCACCGTGGTCCGGGTCGCGGTCGCCGAGGGGGACCGGGTGACCGCCGGGGCCACCGTGCTGGTGCTGGAGGCGATGAAGATGGAGCACGTCGTGGCCGCCCCCACCGACGGCGTGGTCAGCGAGCTGCGCGCCGCCGCCGGGGAGACGGTGGACACCGGTGCGGTGCTCGCCGTCGTCACGCCTACCGAGGAGGACCAGTGACCCCGCCCGTCCGCTATGAGGTGGTCCGCCGGGTCGCCTGGCTGACCATCGACCGGCCCGAGGCGCGCAACGCGCTGTCCGCCCAGGTGCGGCAGCTCCTCTCCGACGGCTTCGCCAGGTTCGCCGCCGACGACGACGCCGCCGTGCTGGTGCTCACCGGGGCCGGCGACACGGCGTTCTGCGCCGGCGGCGATCTGCGCGAGATGGCCGACATCAGGCTCACCGTCCCCCCACCGGACTTCGTGCCGCAGCTCGGCCGCACCGTGGACGTCGACAAGCCGGTCGTCGCCGCGGTGAACGGCGCCGCCTACGGCGGCGGGTTCCTGCTCGCCCAGCAGTGCGACCTGGTGCTGGCCGCCGAGCACGCCCGGTTCGCCGTGAGCGAGGCCAAGCTCGGCCGTGGCGCGCCGTGGGCGGCGCCGTTGTCCTGGCTCGTCCCACCGAGGATCGCCATGCAGTTGCTGGTCACCGGTGACCCGATCACCGCGCAGCGCGCCTACGAGGTGGGCCTGGTCAACGAGGTGCTGCCGGCCGCCGGGCTGCACGACGCCGCCCAGGCGCTGGGGGAGCGGATCGCGGCCAACGCCCCACTGTCGGTCGCGGCGGCGAAGCGGACCGTCCGGCTGATGGCCGCGCCCCGCTTCGCCGCCGCGTACGCCGAGGCCGAGGCGTTGTGGGAGCCGGTGTACCTCAGCGCCGACGCCCAGGAGGGCCCGGCCGCCTTCCGGGACAAGCGCACCCCGGTCTGGACCGGCCGCTGATGGCCGTCGAGATGGGCGGCCTCGTCGCCGACCTGGCCGCCGAGTCCGCCGACCTGGACCGGGTGCTCGCCGGGCTGACCGACGCCCAGTGGCGGACCCCCACCCCGGCTGCGGGGTGGACGGTCGCCGACCAGGTCGTGCACCTGGCGTACTTCGACGAGACCGCGACGGCCGCAGCCGTCGCCCCGGACCGGTTCCGGGCCGAGGCCGATGCGCTGATGGCGCACGGTGACGACTTCACCGAGGTGGTCGCCGCGGCGCACCGCGGCCGGGCCCCGGGCGACCTGCTGGCCTGGTTGCGCGGCGCGCGGGCCGAGTACCTGCGGGCGTTCACCGACCTGGACCCGGGGACGACCTTGCCCTGGTACGGCCCGCCGATGAGCGCGGCGTCCTCGGTGACCGCCCGGCTGATGGAGACCTGGGCGCATGGGCAGGACGTCGTCGACGCCGTCGGTGCCACCCGCGACCCCACCGCGAGGCTGCGGAACGTCGCCCACCTGGGAGTGGCCACCCGTGGCTGGAGCGCCCGGGTGCGCGGCGAGGAACCACCGGCCGAGCCGGTCCGGGTCGAGCTGACCGCCCCCGACGGTGCCGTCTGGACCTGGGGACCGGCCGAGGCCGCCGACCGGGTGACCGGCCCGGCGCTGGACTTCTGCCTGCTGGTCACCCAGCGCCGGCACCGCGCCGACCTGTTGCTGCAGGCCACCGGCCCGGTCGCCGACCACTGGCTGGACGTCGCGCAGGCGTTCGCCGGCCCGCCCGGGTCCGGCCGGGAGGCGCTGGCATGAGGCCCGTGCGGATCGCCAACTGCTCGGGCTTCTACGGCGACCGGCTGGCCGCCGCCCGGGAGATGGTCGAGGGCGGCCCGATCGACGTCCTCACCGGGGACTACCTGGCCGAGCTGACCATGCTCATCCTCTGGAAGGCCCGCCAGAAGGACCCCGGCGCCGGCTTTGCCCGCACCTTCCTCGGCCAGCTCGAGGAGGTGCTCGGTACCTGCCTGGACCGCGGCATCAAGGTGGTGAGCAACGCCGGCGGGCTCAATCCGGCCGGGCTGGCGACGCAGATCGGGCAGCTCGCGGAACGGCTCGGGCTGGCCCCCCGGGTCGCGTACGTGCACGGCGACGACCTGCTGCCCCGGCTGCCGGAGCTGCTCGCCGACGGGGTCGACCTGGCGCACCTGGACACCGGGCAGCGGCTGGCCGATGCCGGGGTCGACCCGGTCTCGGCCAATGCCTACCTGGGCGGCTGGGGGATCGCCGAAGCGCTGGGTGCCGGTGCGGACGTCGTGGTCACCGGGCGGGTCACCGACGCCTCGCTGGTCCTCGGGCCTGCCGCCTGGTGGCACGGCTGGTCGCGCACCGACTGGGATGCCCTCGCGGGTGCCGTCGCGGCCGGGCACGTCATCGAGTGCGGTCCGCAGGCCTGTGGGGGGAACTACGCCTTCCTCGAGGAGGTCACCGACCGCCGCTACCCGGGCTTCCCGATCGCGGAGGTCGCCGCCGACGGGTCCAGCGTGATCACCAAGCACGCCGGCACCGGTGGGCTGGTCTCGGTCGGCACGGTCACCGCCCAGCTGCTCTACGAAATCGACGCCCCGGCCTACGTCAACCCTGACGTGGTCGCCGACTTCGGCACCGTCGAGCTCACCCAGGAGGGTCCGGACCGGGTGCGGGTCAGCGGCACCCGCGGCAGCCCGCCACCGGACACCCTCAAGGTCGCCCTCAACCACCTCGGTGGCTACCGGAACACGATGACCCTGGTCCTCACCGGGCTGGACCTGGCGGCGAAGGCGGCCTGGGCGGAGGCCGAGCTGTTCGACCTGCTCGGGGGCCGGGACTCCTTCGCCGAGACCGACGTCCAGCTGCTCCGCTTCGACACCCCGGACGCGCCGACCAACGCCCAGGCCACCGCGCACCTGCGGGTCACCGTCAAGGACCCCGACCGCCGCAAGGTCGGCCGGCGGTTCTCCGACGCCACCATGCAGCTGGCCCTGGGCGGGTACGCCGGCTTCCACACCACCACCCCGCCGTCCGCGGAGAGCGCCTACGGCGTCTACTGGCCGGCGCTCGTCCCGCGCGAGCAGGTCGAGCACCGGGTCGTCCTCCCCGACGGCACCTCGCACGTCGTCCCGCACTCCCCGTCGGGAGTTCGCCGGCGGCGGGAGTCGCGCCCCTTGCCCCCCTCGGGCGGACCGGTGGAGGACGGGCCGACCGAACGGGTTCCGCTGGGGCGGCTAGTCGGCGCGCGGTCGGGGGACAAGGGCGGCAACGCCAACGTCGGGCTCTGGGCGCGCGACGAGGACACCTGGGCGTGGCTGGCCGCCACGATGACGGTCGAACGGTTCCGCGAGCTGCTCCCGGAGGCCGCGGGCCTCGCCGTCCGCCGGTTCGAGCTGCCCCGGCTACGGGCGCTGAACGTCGTCGTCGTCGGGCTGCTCGGGGAGGGCGTGGCGTCGGCGACGCGGCCCGACCCCCAGGCCAAGGGACTGGGGGAGTACCTGCGCTCCCGCACCCTGGAGGTGCCCGTCAGACTGCTCGCACGATGAGCAGCGGGGAGGGGGTGCGCACCCGGGACCCCGAGCGGCGGATGCGGATCCTGCGGGTGGCCGCCTCGTTGCTGGCCGAGCGTGGCTTCCACGGCGTCTCGATGGCCGACATCGGCGGCGCCGCGGGGATCGTCGGCTCCGGGGTCTACCGGCATTTCGACAGCAAGTCCGCCGTCCTCGTCGCGCTGCTCGACGAGGTGATGGACCAACTGCTGCAGACCGCCTCGGACGCGGGCGGGTCGGGCCGGGGCGAGCGGGAGGTGCTGGCCGACCTGGTGCACGGCCAGGTGCTGTTCGCCGTCGACGACCGGGCCCTGCTGCAGCTCTACCAGCGCGAGGTGCACAGCCTCCCCGACGCCGACCGGCGGCGGCTGCGCCGGCTGCAGCGGCACTACGTCGAGGAGTGGGTGCACGTGCTGGTCGAGCTGCGCCCCGAGCTCACCGACGGCGTCGCCCGTGCCTCGGTGCACGCGGCGATCGGTGCGGTCCAGTCGGTGGCCACCTACGACGGAGGGCTGCCCCGCGACGAGGTGGTGGCGCTGCTGACCCGTACCGCGTACGCCTGCCTGGGCGTGGAGCCGCCCGGGTGAGGGAGGTCTGCGTCGACATCGGCTCCACCTGGACCGAGGCGGCGCTGGTCGACACCGGGACCGGCGAGCTGCTGGACACGGGCCAGGCCCCGACCACGCCGGGCGACGTCGTCGCCGGGGTCCTGTCGGCCACCGCCGGGTTCGGTGACGTGCCGGTGCGGGCGTGCTCCAGCACCGGTGGCGGGCTGCGGCTGGCCGTGGTCGGCTACGAGGGGCGCTCGTCGGCGCGGAGCCGGACGTCGTGCTCCTGG
>JAOPWG010000331.1 GCA_025965775.1 Modestobacter sp.
CTCCTCGAGGATGAACGCCGTCGACAGCACCAGCGGCCGCGCACCGGTCATGGCCAGGTCGTTGACCGTGCCGTTGACCGCCAGGTCACCGATCGACCCGCCGGGGAAGAACATCGGCTTGACCACGTAGGAGTCGGTGGAGAACGCCAGCCGGCTCCGGCCGACCCGGACGACGGCGGAGTCGCCGAGCGCGGTGTCGGCAGCCGCGCCGAAGGCCGGCAGGAACAGGTGCTCGATCAGCTCCGCCGACATCGCGCCGCCACCGCCGTGGCCCATGACGATGGTCGGTGAGTCCCGCAGCGGCACCGGGCAGACCCAGCCGGCGACGTCCAGGCCGACCGTCTGCTCAGCCATGCGCCACCGCTGCCACGGGCTCGGCCGGGACGGGCTCGGCCGGCGCGGGTCCGGGGGCCCCGAGCCGCCGGTAGAGGTAGTAGGCGGCGCAGGCGCCCTCGGAGGAGACCATCGTGGCGCCCAGCGGGTTGCGCGGCGTGCACTCCTTGCCGAAGGCCGCGCACTCGTGCGGCTTGATCAGCCCCTGCAGCACCTCACCGGAGCGGCAGATCGCCGACTCGTCGGTGTGGATGCCGCCGACGTCGAACCGGGCCTCGGCGTCCCACTCCCGGTAGGCGTCGGACAACCGCCAGCCGCTGCGCGGGATCATGCCGATGCCCCGCCAGGACCGGTCGGTCACCTCGAAGACGTCCTCGAGCATCCGCCGGGCAACCGGGTTGCCGGCCGCCGGCACGGCCCGCGCGTAGGCGTTCTCCAGTTCGTGCCGCCCCTGCTCCAGTTGCAGCACCGTCCGGCGGATCCCCTCGAGGATGTCCAGTGGCTCGAAGCCGGTCACGACGATCGGGACGCCGTACCGGTCCGCGAGCTCCGGGTACCCGGCCGTGCCCATGACGCTGCAGACGTGGCCCGCGGCCAGGAATGCCTGCACCCGGCAGCTCGGCGACTCCATGATCGCCGCGATCGCGGGCGGCACCAGCACGTGGGACACCAGCAGCGAGAAGTTCGGCACGCCCAGCCGCTTGGCCTGGTACACCGTCATCGCGTTGGCCGGCGCGGTGGTCTCGAAGCCGATGCCGAAGAAGACCACCTGCCGGTCGGGGTTCTCCCGGGCCAGCGCCAGGGCGTCCAGCGGCGAGTAGACGACGCGCACGTCGCCGCCCCGGCTCTTGATCCGGAAGAGGTCCTGGCTGCTGCCCGGGACCCGGAGCATGTCGCCGAAGGAGCAGAAGATGACGTCCGGGCGCTCGGCGATCGCCAGCGCCTTGTCGATGATCTCCAGCGGCGTGACGCACACCGGGCACCCCGGGCCGTGGATCATCTCGATGCCGTCGGGCAGCAACTGGTCGATGCCGTGCCGGATGATCGAGTGGGTCTGCCCGCCGCAGACCTCCATGATCGCCCAGTTCCCGGTCGTGCTGGCGTGGATCTGGTCCAGCAGGTGCCGGGCCAGGTCCGGGTTGCTGAATTCGTCGAGGTACTTCATCGCAGGCCTCCCGGCTGCTCGGTCGTCCTCGGGGGCGTGTGCGGGGCCCCGGTGGCCTGGCGGGTGGCGCGCGCCTCCTGGTCGCCGAACTCCTCGTCGAGGATCCCCATCACCTCGAAGTCCGCGAGCGTCGCGAGCGCCGAGGCCTCGTCCAGGCGCTGGATGGCGAAGCCCACGTGCACGATCACGTAGTCACCGGCCGCGACGTCGGGGACGTACTCGCAGCAGACGTCCTTGCGGACGCCGCCGAAATCCACCTCGGCCATCAGCGTCCCGTCGCGCTGCCGCAGCGTGTCGACGCGGCCCGGTACGGCAAGGCACATCTCGATCCCCTCTCGACGTTCCCGGGACACTCACCCGAGCGCCCCGATCAGCAGCTGACCGAGCGCGAGGCCGCCGTCGTTGGCCGGCAGCTGCTGCGCGCTCAGCACGGTGAAACCGGCGCGGGCCAGCTGCCCTCGCGCGGCCGACAGCAGGAGGGCGTTGCCGAAGACGCCACCGCCCAGGACGACGGTGGCCAGCCCGGTCGCGGCCCGGGTCCGGACGGCCAGCCCGGTGACCAGGTCGGCGACGGCGGCGTGGAAGCGCGCCGCCACGACGGCTGCGGCCACGCCGGCACGCCGGTCGGCCACCACGGAGCGGATCACCGGCGACGGGTCGGCCACGATCGGTGAGCCCCCGGCGAGGACCAGGCCGAAGGCGTAGCCGCCGGCGCGGTCGCCGGCGGTGCGGGCGAGCCCCTCGAGCTGGACCGCGGCCTGGGCCTCGTGGTCGACGACGTGCCGGACCCCGGCCAGCGACGCGACCGCGTCGAACAGCCGGCCCATGCTCGAGGTGGGGACCGTCCCGAAGCCGGAGGACAGTTGGTGCGCCAGCACGCCGAGCTCGGCGGGCGGGCAGGCCCCGACGGGGGCGAGGTCGGCGTCCCACGGCACCCCGGCGGCGAACAGGTGGGCCAGCGCCATCCGGTAGGGGCGCTGGATGCTGGCGTCCCCACCGGGCAGCGGGACGTAGCCCAGGTGCGCGGCCCGGCGGAAACCCTTGTAATCGGCGATCAGGACCTCGCCACCCCAGACGGCTCCATCGGTGCCGTAGCCGGTGCCGTCGAGGGCGACGCCGATGACCGGCTCGCGGCCGTCGAGCCCGTGCTCTCCCATGACGGCGGCCACGTGGGCGTGGTGGTGCTGCACGGTGCGGACCGGCCGGCCGGCGCTCGACCGGCGCGCCCAGTCCGCCGACCGGTAGCCGGGGTGCGCGTCGGCGACCAGGGTCACAGGCGTCACCCCGACCAACTGCTCGAGGTGCCGCTCGGAGGCGGTGAACGCCTCCAGGGTGGCGAGGTCGTCCATGTCGCCGACGTGCTGGCTGAGCCAGGCGTAGCTGCCCTGCCCGATGGCGCAGGTGTTCTTGAGGTCGGCGCCGACGGCCAGCGTCGGGCCGATCGGCACGGGCAGGGCGATGGGCAACGGGGCGTAGCCCCGGGAGCGCCGCACCGGGGCCTCCCGGCCGTCGACGATCCGGGACACGGAGTCATCGACCGGGACCCGGATCGGCCGGTCATGGCGCAACCAGGCGTCGACCAGCGGCGCCAGCCGGTCGGCGGCGTCCTCGTCGCGGTAGGCGATCGGCTCCCCGCCCAGGTTGCCCGAGGTCATCACCAGACAGTCGGGGGCTGCGTCGTCGACCCCGCTCCCGGCCGGGTCGAGCAGCAGCGTGTGCACCGGCGTGTAGGGCAGCAGCACGCCGAGGTCGGGACTGTGCGGGGCCACCTCCCCCGCTAGCCGGCGGGCTCCCGGGGCGCGGGCGAGCAGTACCACGGGACGCCGCGGACCGCCGAGCAGCGCCGCCTCCCCCTGGTCCACCTCGGCCAGTGAGCGTGCCGCGGCGAGATCCCCGACCATGACGGCGAAGGGCTTGTCGCCCCGGCGCTTGCGCCGCCGCAGCTCGGCCACCGCGCGCGGGTTCGCGGCATCGCAGGCCAGGTGGTAGCCGCCCAGGCCCTTCACCGCGACGATCGCCCCCTCGGCCAGCAGCCGGCGGGTCGCGACCAGCGCCTCGTCCCCGGTGCGCGGCGGCGCACCCGGCACGACCAGCTCCAGCGACGGCCCGCACCGTGGGCACGCGATCGGCTGGGCGTGGAAGCGGCGGTCGGCGGGATCGACGTACTCGGCGGCGCAGGCGGCGCACATGGGGAAGCCCGCCATCGTGGTGGCGGGGCGGTCGTAGGGCAGTTCGCAGATGATCGTGAAGCGGGGCCCGCAGTTGGTGCACGAGATGAACGGGTGGCGGTACCGCCGGTCGGCCGGGTCGGCGAGCTCGGCCAGGCAGTCCACGCAGGTCGCCACGTCGGGGCCGGCGAAGGTGCGCCCGCCGTCCGGCCGGCGGCGGTCGGAGGCGGCGATGGTGAACCCCGTGCCGCCCCGCACCGGCAGCGCCGTGGCCGTCACGCTCTCCACGACCGCCAGCGGCGGCGCACCGGTCGACAGCCGCCGGCCCAGCTCCTCGACGTCCGCCCGCTCGCCCTCCACCTCGGCGAGCACCCCGAGTGCGTCGTTGGCGACCGACCCGGTCAGCCCCAGCCCCGTGGCGGCGACGTAGACGAACGGGCGGAAGCCCACGCCCTGGACGACGCCGGTCACCCGGTAACGCACCCGCACCCGGCCGGTCACGGCCCCGGCCCGTCGAGCACCGCGTCGTCGCGCGGGCGGCCCATCATCTCCAGGCCGCTCATCGCCGCCTCGGCGCCGGCGGCGTCGGTGAGCTCGACCGCGAACCCCATGTGGATCAGCACCCACTGGCCGGGGGCCGGGGCCTCGCCGAGCAGGCCGATGTTCACCCGCCGGGCAGCCCCCTCGACCTCGACGAGCGCGAGCTGGTCGCCGTAGCCGGGCACCATCGCGACCACGCGCCCCGGGATCCCGAGGCACATCTCAGGCCACCCCGCTCGGGTGCAGCTCGCGCGTCACCAGGGAGCGCACGGCGTCGGCGGCCTCGCCGACCGCGGCGTCCACCAGCGGCGTGAGCCCCATGCCGTCGCCGGTCTCGGCCACCTGGCAGCCGATCAGAAGCGTGCGTGGCGGGAGGTGGCCGCCCAGCGCGGCCAGGGTCGCCAGCACGGTGGCGGGGTCCATCCCGTGCGCATCGACCTGCGTGCCCCGGCCGACGTGCCCGGCACCGATCTCGAGCACGGCGACGGTGCCGACCCGCCCCCGGTCGGGGATCGCGTCGATCATGACCAGCACGTCCCACGGGTCGAGCAGGTCGTAGGCCAGGTGGAGCCCTCGGATGCCGTAGTCGACCACCCGGACGCCGTCCGGCCACGGCAGCCCGGACAGCTGCCGGGCGACCTCCGGTCCGAAGCCGTCGTCGCCGCGGAAGACGTTCCCGATCCCGGCGACCAGGACGCGGGGGCGCCCCGACCCGTCCATCTAGCCCCCGCCTCCGGTGCCGCCGGAGCCCCGGTCGTGCTGGTCCCGGCTGACGTCCTCACCGCGGGTCGTGCCGGGGTGGTGGGCGGGCCCTACCGACGCCTCACCCGGTTCGTCGCCCGGGGTGTCGGCGGCCGGCTGCTCGTCGGCCGGCGAGGCGACCGCCCCGCCGGGGGTGTCGGCGGGCTCCGGGGCCTTCCGTTCCTCGCTCCGGACCGGCCCGGTCGCGCCACCGACGTTGGCGCCGTCGCGCCGCAGGCGCTCCTCCCCCTCCACGTCCGCACTCTCCCGGCGGCCCTCGTAGGGCGGAACGGCTCGTCCCTCGCCCTCGAGGTCGGTGGGCCCGGGGTCGGCTGGTGTGGTGGTCATCGGTCTCCTCCTTCTGCCTCGAGGTCGTCAGCCGGCCTGGTCACCGGTCGGCAGGTTCGGCGCACCCGGGTGCTTCGCGCCCTGCGGGTCGACGGTGGTGTCGCTGTCCTCCTCCGAGGTGCCGGCCGGCCGGTCGGCCGGGCCCCCGGCGGGCTCGTCCGAACCGGTGTCCCGGGACCCGGGTGCGCCGCGTGCCTCCTGCGGCTCCGGCTGCAGGTGGGCGGCGGATCCGGTGCCGTCGTTCGCGTTCACGGTTCCTCCTCCGGTGGTCATGGCAGGGCGCCGCTACATCCGGCGTATCGCGAGATAGCGCTTCACGTCCGGCACCGACCGCACGCCGAGGACGACGGCCCCGCACAGGGCCGCGATCCCCAGGGTCGCGGTCAGCATTCCCAGCACCTTCACGACGAGCTCTCCTCTCGCTGGTCGACGTCTCCGGCCTCCGCGAGGGGTTCGAGCTCGTCGGGGGCGAAGTAGAGGTAGCGGCCGTACCAGTCGTGCAGCTCGGCCGCGGGGTCGTCCAGGAGGGTGACGGCCACGTGCGTCTGGCCGTCGAGGTCGGCGTGCACGGCGCTGACCCGGGCTTCCTGCCCGGCGAAGAACATGTCCTGGGCGTCCGCGCGCCGGGACGGGTGCAGCCGCACCAGGCTGCCGCGGGCCACCCGGGTGGTCCCGACCAGCACGGAGTCGGTGTCCGGCGACACCTCGGCAGCGGCCTCGGCGGCCCACCACTGGTCGCCGGTCAGCCCCGGCCCCTCGGCGTGCGGCTGGCGGAGGGCGCCGTGCCGCCGCTGCAGGTCCGCCGGCGTCATCTGCTCGCAGCGGTCGATGATCGCCGCCGCGTGTGCGTCGGTGGCTCGGGCCTGCGCCTTCTCCTCCTCGGTCAGCGTCATCACCCGCAGGCTGAGGATCTCGTCGATCTCGGTCGAGTCGAACATGGCGCCGGCGCTCTCCGGTGCCACCGCGGGGTGGTCGTAGAGGATGATCGGCGCCGCGAGGACGACGTCGGAGGCCTGCCCGTCCGGGCCGCCATCCCCGGCCAGCACCGGCCAGCACCGGTGCTGCCTGCACCGGGCGGCTGCCTCCCGGGCGTCCGCGGGTGGGTCGATCACCGACACGAAGCGGGCCCGGCCGGCCTCCAGCAGCAGGTGCGCGCCGATCATCGAGGACCGGAGAGCGGCGTCCTTGTCCGTGGCGGGGTCGCCGGTGTTGGCCACCTCGACCCGTAGTCGCAGCAGGGCGCCGTCGTGCTCGGCGTCCAGGCGCACCGTGGCGCGCAGCGGCCAGCGCCGGCGCACCAGCCGTCCGCCCGGCAGCACCTCGACGTCCTCCCCGCCGTCGACGTGCAGGCCCACCTCCGCTCCCCGGAGCAGGTCGGTCACCCCGAAGGTGCCCAGCCGGCGTTCGACCTCGACGGCCTCGTCCCAGCTGGTCCACACCGCGTCGCCGGTCCGCAGCTCGCCGACCGTCTCGTGGCTGCCGTCGGCCCGGGCCCGCTCGGCGAGCCGTCGCTGCAGCTGGAGGAAGCGGAGGTGCACCGTGACCGTGCCGGGGACACCCCCGCCCCCGTCGGGCCGCAGCAGGCACTGCACGGCGAGGTCGACCTCCTCCCCCACCCCGGCGCCCGCGGCGCCCGGCGGGCCGAGCACCCCGAACTGCCAGCGCACCTGGTTCTTCGCGGCGGTGGACCGGTAGGGGTAGAGCAGGTACCCCTCGTAGAGGACGGCGTCGGCGGCGAGCCGGGCCAGGGTGAGCGTCACGGTCGCTCTCCCGCCGGGTCCATCGCCTCGGCGAGCAGCGTGGCGACCACGGCGTCCCAGCTGGTCAGTCCGCGCCGGTGCCGGTAGTTCGCCATCGCGTCGACCGTGTCCCGCTGCAGGCGCACCCACTCGCTGTGCGGGAAGTGCTGGTCCATCAGGCCCCGCCAGACCGAGACCGGCAGCCGGAACGGCGCCTCGGCGTCCCATGGCACCGGGGAGACGGAGAAGCCGGTGGTCCCGCGGGTGAACACGGTGCCGCTGAACAGGAACAGCAGCGGGACCTCCCCGTCGCGCAGGGCGTGCAGGTACGTGGTGCCCGACACCTCGAAGTCGTAGGTGCACGGGAGTGTCAGGTCGAACTCGGTCGACCCGGTGAAGCCCTGCGCGACGGTCGCGGCGTGCAGCCAGGAGAACGGCTTGAGGGTCTGGGCGTAGCGCGCCCGGTTCCCGAACAGGTCCAGGAGGGCCTGCTCCTCGGTGTCGTCGTAGCGCCGCCGCTGGGGTTCGATGCGGACCTGGGCACGCAGGGCCAGCGCGTGCACCCGTGTGCCGGTGGTCTCCTCGACCCGCAGCCGGGCGAGCAGGGTGGGCGCAGCCGCGTACGGCTCGGGCGCGATGTCGACGACGGTGAACGACAGCTCGGGCATCAGGGCGCCACCCCGCCCCGGACCGGTGAGCTGCGCCCGGCGAGGTCGGCGAAGAACGCCTCGACCAGGGCCCGCGCCTCCTGGCCGCCGTCGAACCCGCGCCAGGCCGTCCGCAGCGAGCCGACCAGCTCGTAGCAGCGGTCGATCGGCACCAGGAAGGCGACCGCGGCGCCGGAGTCCCGCTCCGGCATGCGGACGATGAGCGCCTCCACGTCGGGCATGAGCAGCCCCAGGCCGGGGTTCGCCTCCACCGCCCGGTCCCAGGCGCCGAGCGGGAGCTCGGACTCCGTGGCCCCGGCCGGTCCGGGATAGAAGGCCACCGGGCGTCCGAGCACCGAGTTGGTGAAGAAGAACGCCAGGCCGACCGGGATCTCCAGCTCGTCCCACTGGCCGGCGAACAGCGCGAACTCGGGGAAGGACAGGTACCGGTCGGGCACCGCCCGGTAGCGCAGCTCGGCGTGCTCGGCGGTGAACAGCAGGTAGCAGGGGCGGCAGGTGCACATCAGGCCCCGGCCGACCAGGTCGACCACGTGCTGGTGCTGCTCGCCGATGTCCGTGGCGCACATCTCGCACCGCTCCTGCGCGCCGGGCTCCGGACGAGTGGCGCGGACGCGCGCCAGGACGGCCAGCGGACCCCCACGGAGGCCGGTCATGTCCGTACCGCCGTCGGGACGGCCACCGAGGCGACGCCGTCGTGGACCAGCAGCGGGACCGGCTCGAGGTGCTCGTCGGTCCCGTCGAGGCCGCGTCCGGCGTGGCGGACGTCGTAGTGTCGGGAGCAGGCCGGGCAGCGCAGGACCGCATCTCCGGCAGCTCCACCGCGCCGCCGCTCGACGACACCGTCGGCAAGACCCCCGCCACAGCCGGGGCAGCGGTCCCGGTAGGCGAACAGGTCGGTGCCGATCCGGGTGCCGACCAGGGACACGCCGCGCACGGAGAACGCGCCGATCTGCCCCGGGGCGAGGGCGCCGAGCTCCTCGACCGTCGTCCAGTCGACCCCGGGAGCCGCCCCACGACCGTCACGGTCGCCGTCGAGGGGGGCCGGCTCCACCCCCTCCAGCCGCGAACGCAGCGCCGCCACCGGGATGACCGACGCGGCGCCCGCGTGCGGGACCGCCTCCTCGACCTCGATCCCGGTCACCTCGGGCGCGGCCGCGGTGACGGCGGACTCGACCGCGAGGGTCAGCGTGACCGCCGACGAGGCGCACCCGTCGCAGCTGCCCAGCATCCGCAGCCGCACCACACCCTCGTCGGTCAGCCCGAGGAACTCCACGTCACCGCCGTGCGAACCCAGGTAGGGCCGGACGCTGTCCAGCGCCTGGGCCACCCGGGTCTCCACGCCGTACGGGTGCAGCCCGTGCACGGCGAGCAGGCTGGCGACGAGGTCGTCGGCGGCCAGCCGGTCGAGCAGCTCGTCGTCCAGCCGGCCGGCGTCGTGCACGATCTCCAGGAGCCGTTCCAGGCCGGCGCCGTAGAGGTCCACGACCAGCCGCACCAGCTCCTCGGCCCGCTCCCGTGCCACCTGCCCGCCGGAGGAGGCGGCCTCCAGCAGGGACTCGATGCGCTCGCCCGTGGCCCGGAGATCGGGCCCGGCGTCGGACTCCTGGACCGTGCTCGCCGACTGCACGACCGGCCCCGTCACTCGCCGGTGACCGACTGGGTGGGCGAGTGGGTCACCTCCAGCTGCTTGCCGTCCCCGAGGTACATGTGCACGCCGCAGGGCAGGCAGGGGTCGAAGCTGCGCACCGTGCGCATGATGTCGATGCCCTTGAAGTGCTCGCGGTCGTTCTCCTCGAAGATCGGCTGCCCCTGGACGG
>JAOPWG010000336.1 GCA_025965775.1 Modestobacter sp.
GCAGACCCGGCCTACGGGTCCACGGTGCTGTTCGGCGTGGGCGGGGTGTTCGTCGTCGGTGTCGGCGCGCTGCTGCTGGGTGTGGCGCTGATGCTGGCCTGGAACGCCGTCGCGCCGGCCTACTTCCGCGGTGAGACGCTGCGGCCGGGCACCGGCGACCTGCCGCCCTCCCCTCAGGCGTAGGCGATGACACTGGCGTCGACACTGTCGTCCTGACCGACGACACCGCGGCCGGGTGCCGTTCCCTGTCGCGCTGAGCGCTTCGTCGGTCGCAGGACTCCGGGAAGCGCAGCCGACAGGGCCCTTCGCAGACGAGACCGTCAGCCGCCGGCGCCGATAGGCTCGGCCGGTGTTCCCGGGGCCGTGGGCTGTGGCATGACCGACCGCAGTCGCCCGGTGGTGCTCGACGACGTCTCGCGGGCCATCATCGAACAGCTGCAGGAGGACGGCCGGCGTCCCTACGCCCGGATCGCCGCGGCCGTCGGGCTCAGTGAGGCCGCCGTCCGGCAGCGTGTCCAGCGGCTGTTGGACGCCGGGGTCATGCAGATCGTGGCCGTCACCGATCCGATGCAGGTCGGCTTCTCCCGGCAGGCGATGATCGGCATCAAGGTGCGGGGTGACACCCGGACCGTCGCCGACGCGCTCGCCGGCTTCGACGAGGTCGACTACGTGGTCATCTCCGCCGGGTCGCTGGACCTGCTGGTGGAGGTGGTCTGCACCGACGACGGTCAGCTGCTGGACACCGTCAGCCGGATCCGTGCCGTGGACGGCGTCGAGTCGACCGAGACCTTCCTCTACCTGGGGCTGCGCAAGCAGACCTACGCCTGGGGCACCCACCGCCCCGACCTCCCGGTCGACCCCGAACTCCGAGGGGAGTGACGCCCTCGGCCTGACGCCGGCGGCGCCACTCACCCAGCCGCAGGGCCGGGCACCGGGCGCGTGTCCAGGCCGGGGGTGAGGCGCTCAGCGAGGACGTGTCCGTCATGCCACTTCAGAAGATGGCGTCCGTAGGGCTCCAGTTCCGGGCCGTGCCTGCCGACCACTCCAGGACACGGACGAGAGGGGCCGGTCATGGAGACCTTGGCGTGCAGGGCAGTGGCGCGGGCGGGGCTGGTCGCGGTGACGGCGTCACTGGACGACCACCCGGCGGAGGAATTGCTGTTCATCGCGGGGTGGCACGCCACCGCCGCCGACCAGATGCGGCAGGCAGCATTCCTGCGGGAGGTCGGCTCCGTTCTCGACGTCCTGCTCTGACCAGGGCTACCCCGGGGTCAGGGGACGCTGCCGGGTCCCCAGGTCGGCGTCGTCGGCGGCCTGCCGGCCGGCGTACCAGCCCGCGGCGTCGACCGTCCGTCCGGTGCGCTGCGACAGTCGTGGGAACAGCTCGCTGACCGCGTCGTCGACGGCGCGTTCCCGTGCGGCCAGCACCGGCAGCAGCCCCGCCCCGTAGGTCGCCGCGGCCTCCTCGGTCACCTGGTCGCGCTCGCCGGCCAGCCGTTCCCCGATGCGCTGGGCGAAGGAGTACAGGAAGCCGCGCCGGTAGGCGGTCGACCGCACCCGGGACCCCCCGCCGCGGGCTGCGGCGGTCATCGCCCGGCCGGCTTGCAGCAGCAGGGAGGTGACCAGGAGCTCGACCGCGTCCAGGTCGTCGGGCAGGCCGACCAGCGTGGCCATGCCCAGCGCCGGCACCAGGACGACGCGGACGCCGTTCGCCGACCCGACGGCCTGCACGACCGCGGCCTTGGCGTCGACGTGCGGGTCCTCCAGGTGCAGCCGCCGGGCGGTCACCGGCGTGCGCGCCGCGCCGGCGCGCTGCGCGAGCACCGCGGTGTCGATCGCGTGCCGCGCCATCAACGACTGGGCCTTGGCGGTGAACGCCTCGGCCTCCTCGGCGAAGTCCGTCGACTCGGCCTTGGCCAACAGCGCCCGGATCCGGCCGAGCAGCTTGGGGTCGGCCCCGGCGACCGCGCCGGCGGCGAGGCCCGGTTCGAGCCGCTGACCCGCCGACCAGGCGGCCGGTGGGGGCAGCAGCAGCTCCAGCGGCGGCAGGGTGCGGACCACCCCGAGGACGCGCAGCACGTCCCGCCAGGCGTCGGCCGCGGGGACCTGTTCGGCCCGCCACCACTCCGCGACCGAGGCGGCACCGGTGGGCACACCGGCCAACTGGGCCACCCAGTCCGCCGGCGCGCGGTCCGCGGCGCCGCTGGCGGTCGCATCGGCCCGGATGGTGGCGGCGACCAGCCGGGCGCCGCGCCGACTCGTGCGCCGCCGGACGGCGTGCACCAGGTCGGCCGGCTGCCAGCCGGCCTCCCACAGGGGCGGGATCAGCCCGGTCAGCGCGCGTTGGGCGTGCCCGTCGCTGTCGACGCCGGGATCGAGCCGGGTGAGCCGGCGGACCAGCGGGTCGAGCTCCGAGGCCGCCACGCCGGGCTGGCCGGCCAGCCGGGAGCCGGCGATGAGCAGCAACGGGAGCGGGTCGTCGGCGATCGGGTCCTCCTCGGTCGGGTCCCGCACATGTCGGCGGGGGATGGGGCGGCGGCGGTACGGCTGGCTGGACACGACGACAGGATGTGCCCGGCGCGGCGGTACCGGGAGCGCCGCAGGCCAGCTGTGGACACCACCCTCCGCTGTGGACAGCGGCCGGCCGGGTCAGGCGCGCGGGTGCACCCTCGACGCGGCCTCGCGCGCGGTCGCCCGGGCGGCCTCGACGTCGTCGCCGTCCACCCGGGCGAGCGCCACGCCCATCCGCCGGCGGGCGAAGCTCTCCGGCTTGCCGAACAGGCGCAGGTCGACCCCGGGGACGGCCAGGGCATCGTCGACGCCGTCGAAGGTGATGCCGGCCGCCTCCACCCCGCCGTAGACGACGGCCGAGGCCCCTGCGTTGCGCAGTGAGGTGTCCACCGGCAGGCCGAGCAGCGCCCGGGCGTGCAGCTCGAACTCGTTCTGCCACTGGGTGGTCATCGTGACCATGCCGGTGTCGTGCGGCCGCGGGCTCACCTCGGAGAACCACACCTCGTCCCCGCGGACGAACAGCTCCACGCCGAACAGACCCAGGCCGCCCAGGTCACCGGTGACCGCGGCCGCGATCTCCTGCGCGCGCTGCAGCGCCACCGGCGACATCGGCTGGGGCTGCCAGCTCTCCACGTAGTCGCCGGACTCCTGCCGGTGCCCGATCGGCGCGCAGAAGGACGTGACCGTCTCACCGGCGAGCAGCGAGCGGACCGTCAGCAGGGTGATCTCGTAGTCGAAGTCGACGAAGCCCTCGACGATGACCCGGGTGCCGGCCACCCGGCCGCCGGCCATGGCGTACTCCCAGGCGCCGGCCACGTCGGCCGGCCCGTCGAGCTTGCTCTGGCCCTTGCCCGAGGAGGACATCACCGGCTTGACCACGCACGGGAAGCCGACCTCGGCGGCGGCTGCCCGCAGCTCCTCCAGGGAGTCGCAGAAGCGGTACGCGCTGGTCGGCAGGCCGAGGGTCTCCGCGGCCAGCCGGCGGATGCCCTCGCGGTCCAAGGTCAGCCGGGCGGCCCGCGCCGTGGGGACGACGCGCACGCCCTCGGCCTCGAGCTCCACCAGCGTCTGCGTGGCGATCGCCTCGATCTCCGGGACGACGACGTCGGGCCGTTCGGCCTCGACGAGGTCCCGCAGCTGGTCGGGGTCGCTCATCGTGATCGTGCGCGAGTGGTGGGCGACCTGCTGGCCGGGGGCGTCGTCGTACCGGTCGACGGCGATGGTCTCCACCCCGAGCCGCTGCAGCGCGATGAGCACC
>JAOPWG010000352.1 GCA_025965775.1 Modestobacter sp.
TCGGCACCGGGCACGCGCTCCTCGGCGAGCCGGCGCAGCACGGCCGCCGCGCTGGCCCGCCGGGGGGCCGGGGTGTGGGGGTCGGTGAGGTGGCGGCGCAGCTCGGCGACGAGTGCGGGCAGCGTGAGCTGCCGGGGCAGCGGGGTGTGCGGTCGGACCCCGTCGGCGCCGTCGCCGCCGGCCGGTGGCGGCACGACGAGGTCCAGGAACCGGGAGGCCGTGGTGCCCGCGTCGCCGCCCTCGACCGCCCCGTCGACGGCGCTGACGACCAGCCGGAGCCGCGCCCGGGTGCAGGCGACGTAGAACAGCCGGCGCTCCTCGGCAAGCGCCAGGGTGCGCCGGTCCAGGTTCACCGGGTCGGTGCCGGCGACGGCCTCCACCAGGTCCTCGGCGCCCAGCAGGCTGGCCCGGGTGCGCAGATCCGGCCACAGGCCCTCCTGCACCCCGGCGACGCAGACCAGGTCCCACTCCAGACCCTTCGCGGCGTGTGCGGTGAGCAGCCGGACGGTCTCCCCGGCCGGCGCCCGGGCCGCTCCGCTGTCGCCGGGCAGTTGCTGGGCGGCCAGGTGCTCGACGAAGGCGGCCACCGCGGCGTGCGGCAGCCGGTCGACGAAGCCGGCGGCGGCGTCGAAGAGCGCGACCACCGCGTCCAGGTCACGGTCGGCGACGGCACCGGAAGGGCCGCCCGCGGCGCTCGCCCGCGCCCAGCGGGGGCCCAGCCCGCTGGCCTGCCACAGCGCCCACAGCACATCCTCGGCGCTGCCCCCGCCGGCCAGCGCCAGGCGCCCGGCGTCCAGCACGCGCACGACCCGGGCCGCCGGACGGACGACGTGCTCGGGCACCGCGTCCAGCAGGGTGGCGTCGGTGAGCAGCTGGGCCAGCGGCGCGGTCCGACCGGCCGGGTCCTCCCCACGCGCGGCCTGCGCCCGCCGGACGGCGCGGCGCATCCGGCGCAGGTCCAGCACGGTGGCCCCGCCCAGCGGGGAGGCCAGTAGCGCCTCGGCGCCCGGCTCGTCCAGCCCTGCCTCGGTGCGGACGTCGTCGGGGTCGGCGTCCGGCCCGGTGGCGGGCGCGGGCCCCACGGACGCCCGGGGCGGGAGCAGGGCGCGCATCACGGCCAGCAGCGGCTGCACGGCCGGCTGCCCGGCGAGCGCGACGTCGTCGGCGGAGACGGCGACCGGCACGCCGGCCTGGGTCAGTGCCCGGCGCACCGGCCCGAGGCTGGCGGCGGCGGAACGGACCACCACCGCCATCTGCGACCACGGCACGCCGTCGAGCAGGTGCGCGCGCCGCATCGTGTCGGCCACGAAGGCAGCCTCGACCGCCGGTGAGTCGAAGACGTGCACCTCGGCCGTGCCGGGGTCGACGCCGTCGCCGGGCACCAGCCGGCGGTGCTCCCAGGGCCCGGGGAGGCCCTCGGCGACCCGGCGGCTGACCGCGAGCAGCTCGGCACCGGAACGGCGGCAGACGCCGAGGGAGGCCCGGCCGGCCGGGCGGCCGTCGCGGTGCCGGAACCGGTCCGGGAACTCGACGATGCCGCGGGGCTCGGCACCGCGGAAGGCGTAGATCGCCTGGTCGGGGTCGCCGACGACGACCAGGTCGCCCCCGCCGCCGGCCAGCAGCTCCAGCAGCTCGACCTGGGCGGGGTCGGTGTCCTGGTACTCGTCGACGAACAGCCAGCCGGCCCGCTCGCGTTCCCCACGCAGCAGCTGCGGGTCCTCCCGGAGCTCGTCGATCGCGGTCCGGACCAGCTCGGCCGGGTCGTAGCCGCTGGCCCCGCCGCGGGCGACCGTGGCGAAGAAGGAGACGTCCTGGTACTGCCGGAGGAACGCCGCCGCGGCCTCCCAGTGCGGCAGCCCGCGCTCCCGGCCCCAGGCGGCCAGCCGGTGGGCGTCGACGCCGCGCTCGGTGGCCCGCAGCAGCAGCTCCCGCAGCTCGTCGCGGAAGCCGTCGGTGCCCAGCGCCGCGGCTAGCTCGGCGGGCCAGCGCACGCCGTCCTCCTCGACGTCCCCGCGCAGCAGGTCGGCCACGACCGCGTCCTGCTCGGCGGAGGTCAGCAGCCGCGGCGCGGGCTCACCGCGCAGCACGGCGGCCCGGCGCAGCACACCGAAGGCATAGGAGTGGAAGGTGCGGGCCACCGGCTCGCGGATGGTCCGCCCGACCCGCGCCGTGATCCGGGTGCGCAGCTCGGCGGCGGCCTTGCGGCTGAAGGTCAGCACGAGCATCCGCTCGGGGTCGGCACCGCGCTCGATGCGGGCGGCCACCGCCTCCACGATGGTCGTGGTCTTGCCGGTGCCCGGACCGGCCAGCACCAGCAGCGGCCCGCCGGCATGGTCCACGACCGCCTGCTGCGTCGGGTCCAGCCGTGGCCGGACCACGGGTGCGGCGACCTCTGGCTGGACCAGCCGGTAGACCGGCGCCGCACCGGCGTTCTCGATCGTCGTCTCCCCCCGCACCCCTCGATGAGACCACGGGGCACCGACAGTCCCGGGCAGGTCAGTCCTCGTCGTCGGGCCAGCCCACCGCCGCCAGGTCCACCCGCTGCCCCCGCAGCGGCACGCCCTCGCCGGCCAGCAGCTCGAGCTGACGGGCCCGGACCGGCTCCGCGGCCGTACCGTCGGCGCGGACCACGCGGTACCAGGGCACCGCTGACCCGCCCCCGGACAGCGCCCGGGCCACCCGCCGCGGGCCGACGCCGACCAGCCGGCCGATCGCCCCGTAGGTGCTGACCCGGCCGGCGGGGATCGCCTCGACGACGTCGAAGACGGCCTCGTCGACGTCCTCGGCCGGCCGGGTCACCCCGGTCCTGGACGAACGAGTTCTCGCCCCACCGGTCGCTGCGGGTGCCCAGCCATCACACAGGTCGACCGAAGCGGGCGAGCAGTCTGGTCTGCGGATCCGCCCCCGGCGGGACCGCGATCGGCGGGTCGACCAGCCCGGGCACACCGTCATTCCCCAGGCGGGCCTCGGCATACCGCAGGGCGGCCGCCACGAGTTCCCCGTCCAGGTAGGTGTCCCCACCGGTGGCGCGCGCGAGGTCCGATGCGTGTACCACCAGGTCCGCGGTGATGGCCACCAGGTGCTCACCCCCGGGCACGGGGCCGGCGGGCAGCTCCACGGTGCGGGTCAGCGCGTCCTCGGCCGCCCACGCGGCCAGGGCGCTGTCGGCCGCGGTCTCCCAGGCCGTGAGCGGGTCGTCCCCGAGCAGGGCGTCGGTGGCTGCCGGGAGGACGTCCGCGTCGTCCGCCGGGCCGCCGGCGAGCAGCCGGGCCGCCGCCAGCTGCATGGCGGTCAGGTGGGCGACGAGGTCGGCGACGGTCCAACCGGGCAGCGCGGGGGCGTCCCACTGGCCGGCCTCGACGGCGTCCACACGGTCGGTGATCAGTGCCTGGGCCCGCTGGAAACGCTCCAGCAGCTCGGCTCGGGAGGACTCGGGCATGCCACCAGTCAAGCGCAGCCCACGGACGCGGCAGGGCCCGGCGCCCCCGAGTGGGGTGCCGGGCCCTGCCGTGTGGCGCGGAGCGGCCTCAGTAGGTCGGCAGCGCCTTGTTGATCCGGGTCGCCCAGGCGGTGACGCCGCCCTGCACGTGGACGGCGTCCTTGAAGCCGGCCGCCTTGACCGCGGCCAGCGCCTCGGCGGAACGGACACCGGTCTTGCAGTGCAACACGATCGGCCGGTCCTGCGGGAGCTGGGACAGCGCCCGGCCGGACAGGATCTCGTCCTTGGGGATCAGCTTCGCGCCGGGGATCGACACGATCTCGTACTCGTTGGGCTCGCGGACGTCGATGAGCTCGAAGTCCTTGCCGGCGTCCATCATGTCCTTGAGCTCGTCGACGGTGATCGTCGAGCCCGCGGCCGCCTCCTGCGCCTCGACCGAGACCACTCCGCAGAAGGCCTCGTAGTCGATCAGGCCGGTGATCGGCTCACCCTCGGGGTCCTTGCGCACCTTGATGGTGCGGAAGGTCATCTCCAGGGCGTCGTAGACCATGAGCCGGCCCAGCAGCGTCTCGCCGATGCCGGTGATGAGCTTGACCTCCTCGGTGGCCTGGATGGCACCGATGGTCGCGCACAGCACACCGAGCACGCCGCCCTCCGCGCAGGAGGGGACCATGCCGGGCGGCGGCGGGACCGGGTAGAGGTCGCGGTAGTTGGGCCCGTGCTCGTTCCAGAACACCGAGACCTGGCCGTCGAACCGGTAGATCGAGCCCCACACGTACGGCTTGTCCAACAGCACGCAGGCGTCGTTCACCAGGTAGCGGGTGGCGAAGTTGTCCGTGCCGTCGACGATCAGGTCGTACTGGCTGAAGATCTCCTCGACGTTCGAGCTGTCCAGCCGGACCTCGTGCAGCCGGACGTCGACGTAGGGGTTGATCTCCTTGATCGAGTCCCGCGCGCTCTCGGCCTTGGACCGGCCCACGTCGGACTGACCGTGGATGATCTGGCGCTGCAGGTTGGACTCGTCGACGGTGTCGAACTCGACGATGCCCAGCGTGCCGACGCCGGCGGCGGCCAGGTACATCAGCACGGGCGAACCGAGGCCGCCGGCCCCGACCGCCAGGACCTTGGCGTTCTTCAGCCGCTTCTGCCCGTCCATCCCGACGTCGGGGATGATCAGGTGGCGGCTGTACCGGCGGACCTCGTCGATCGACAGGTCGTCAGCGGGTTCCACCAACGGTGGCAACGACACGGGTGCTCCTTCGCGGCTGCGGTGTGCAGGTTCGGTCGGCCACCGGGGCCGACGTCCTGTGCTCCCCAACAGCGTGACACGTCTGGGTCTTCCCACCCAGCGCCAGGCAGGTCCGTGGACCCTGCCGGAGGCGGTGCGGGGACCCGGCCGGCAGGCGGTCCGTGGGCCCGGCGCGGGGCCGGAGGCTCCCGCCGGGGACGCGGGGAACGGCTCAGCGCAGCGGGGGAACGGCACCTGGCCGTGGTGTCGTCCGTGAGGACGACCGTGTCACGGATACGGCCACGCGTTCTTGGTGCAGCCCTGCAGGCCCAGCGTCTGCTGCTGCATCACCGGGGCGACCTGGCCGGGGCCCGGACACTGCTCATGGCCGTTGCCCAGCGCGTGCCCGACCTCGTGCTCGACCACGTACTGCCGGTAGGTCGCGATGTCGCCGGCGTAGTCCGGGACGGCGGTCTCCCAGCGGGCGAGATTGATCACGGCCCGCTCGCCGTAGCGGCAGGAGGTGTAGCCGCCGGTGCCCACCCCCGGGCAGTAGGTCTCCATCGAACCGGGGCTGACCAGGCTGACCCGGAAGTCGTAGGAACCGGCCGCGGCCTCGGCGGCTCCGACCCGCTGGAAGGACATCCGCCCCCCGTTGCCCCACGAACGGGGGTCACCGAGGGTTGCCTCGACCGCCGCGGCGAAGCCGGCAGCGTCCACGCCGATGCCGTCCTCGACCTCGACGACGAAGCGCTCCAGCGGCCCGCTTCCGTGGACCGCGGAGGTGCCCTCGACGACCGACACGCTGCCGCTGCCCTGCTCGACGTAGGTGGGGGCGCTGGGCACGACCGGCAACTGGCCGGTGGGCTGCCCCTCCCCTTCGGCGACCTGTGTGCCGGCGGTCTCGTCCCCGGTTTCGTCGGGGGCCGAGGTCACCGGCACCGAGGACACCGCCGCGGCGGTGTCCTGCACGCCGGCGGCGCTCTGGACGTTGGTCGCGGCGACGTCGATGAGCGCCATGAGGGTGACCACGGTGAGCATCGGGATGGCGTAGGCGCGCCAGCCGTACCGGTGCACGAAACGGCGGACCCGGCCGACCGGGACGCCGCGCCCTCCCGAATGCCGACCCCGCTCCACGGGGTCCCACCGCGCGACCAGCGGCTGCCCCGGGTGCGACGACGCGCGGGGTGGCGCGGCACGGTCCGGGCGGGTCACGGAGGCCACGCTCTCACGCGGCCTGGCGCGGCCCGGGCGCCTCGCCGCAGCCGAGCCGGTGTCGGACCACCCCGTCACACGCGCCCCGTCCGGCACAGCGCGGACGTCGGCCGACCGGGCCCGGGGGCCGCGCGGACGCTCAGACGGATGCCGGGGCGCCTGGCGTGGCCGCGACCCGGACGCCGGCACCGCGCGCCTCCGCCGCAGAGCCGGCGGCACCGCCGGTAGCTCCCTCGGCGAGCCCCAGCACGGCCCGGGCAGTGGCTTCCGGCGACTCCAGCATGGCGAGATGTCCCACCCCCGGCTGCACCTGCAGGCGGGCGTCGGGCAGGGCCGCGGCCAGCCGGGGCGCCAGTCGCGGGTCGACCAGTCGGTCGCGGTCTCCCCACACCACCAGCGAGGGCGCACGCACCGAGCGGGCCATCCGCCAGGCGTTCGCCCGGCCGAACCGCAGGTAGGACGTCATCAACCCACGCAGGCTGCGGGTCAGCGCCCGACCGGCCCAGGGCTGACCGTCCCGGCGGCGCATCTCCTCGACCGCCTCGTCGAGCCGGGCCGGGGAGACGGACCCGGGGTCGCCGAAGCACATCTGCACCAGGCCACGCACCCGCCGCTCCGGGCTGACGCCGGCCAGCCGCTTCTCCGCCAGCGCCGGCACACCCGGCAGCAGCACCAGGGTGATCGCCCGGTCGAAGGCCGCCGGGACCCGGTAGACCGGCATGGCCGGGGAGATGAGCGTGAGCGTGGCGATCAGGTCGGGCCGGCGGGCGGCGACCCACAGGCTCACCAGCCCACCGAGGGAGTTGCCCAGCAGGTGCACCGGCTGCCCGCGGCCGGGGCCGGGGCGGTCGGCCACCCACTCGAGCAGGTCCACCACCACCTGCACGTGGCGCTGGATGGAGTAGCCGCCCCGGACGGGCGGCGCCGACTCCCCGAAGCCGGGCAGGTCCACCGCCCAGCCGTCGAATCGGACGGCCAGCAGGGCCGCGAGGTCGGTCCAGTTGGTGGACGCCCCGCCCAGCCCGTGGACGTACAGCGCCCGCTCCACCGGGCCGCCGCCGTCCGCGGGGTCGGCGTCCTCGGGACGGCGGTCGGGGTCCTGCCCGCCGACCGGCCCCACCCACGGGGTGTGCCGGACGAAGACCGGGCCACCGTCCAGCGGCACCTGCTCGCCGGGCCAGGGCGGGATCAACGCCCCCCGCCGGGGCAGTGGCGTCGTGGACAGGGGGGCGTCGAGCACCATGCCGACGGTAGTCGACCGCGGAAAGGGGGCCGCCGGGGCGACGCGCCGGTAACATCCGAGCGCCATGCACCCCAGCCGACCCGTTCCCACGCCGCCGGCCGCCCGTCGCACCTCCCGACTGCCCCGCGGCGCCCGGCGCCAGCAGCTGCTGCGCGCGGCCCAGGACGTCTTCGTCGCCCAGGGCTTCCACGCCGCCGCCATGGACGACATCGCCGACCGCGCCGGGGTGAGCAAGCCCGTTCTCTACCAGCACTTCCCCGGCAAGCGCGAGCTGTACCTGGCGCTGCTGGAACAGCAGGTCGGCGAGCTGACCGACCGGGTCCGCCAGGCGATGGCCGGTACCGAGGTCAACCGCGAGCGGGTCGACGGCGCGGTAGGCGCCTACTTCGACTTCATCGATGCCGAAGGAGAGGCCTTCCGGCTGGTCTTCGAGTCCGACCTGCGCAACGACGCGGAGGTCCGGCAGGTGGTCGACCAGGGGGCTCGCGCCTGCATCGAGGCGATCGCCGAGGTCATCGCGGTCGACACCGGTGCCGACCCCGAGCGGGCGCTGCTGCTGTCGGCCGGGTTGACCGGGCTGGCCGAGAGCAGTGCCCGCTGGTGGCTGGCCCGCAAGGGCACGCTGTCGCGCGATGAAGCGGTGTCACTGATGTCGGCGTTGGCCTGGCGGGGCATCTCCGGTTTCCCACGGCGGGACGGCGACGTCGGCTGACCGGCGGCCCGCGCGCCGTTCGCTGAGGGCGCACCCGCTGCCGCAGGTCGACCGCTGACCACTGGACTAGCGTGGGCAGCCAGCAGTCCGACCTGAGGAGGCATCTCCACGTGGAAGTAAAGATCGGTGTCCAACACTCCCCCCGCGAGCTGGTCATCGACAGCCCCAAGACGCCGGACGAGATCGCA
>JAOPWG010000380.1 GCA_025965775.1 Modestobacter sp.
AAGGCCAATGGAATGGGAAGGGCAAGGAACCTAGCCGTTGTCCACGCAACTTGAAGCCGTCTCTGTCCCGTCTCAACGCTTAAGTCCAAGTCCATCCCGGACTGCTCGCCGCGGTCACCTACCGCGAGGCCGCCGCCGGCGCCCAGGGCCGGCAGCAGGTCCGCGAAGCGCTGATCGACGACATCAACCGGCAGTCCTCGGCCACCGACGACCTCGCCGCCCAGCTGGAGAAGCTGACCGGGGAGGTCACCCGGACCCGGGCGGAGGCCCTGGCGGCCAGCGCGGTCGGCCAGCGCGCGCTGGAGCGCCTGCAGGCCGCCGAGCAGGGTGCCGGGCTGGTCGCCGTGTCCGGGCCGGGCCTGGAGGTGACCGTGGGCAACGCGGCGCCGGGCTCCGCGTCCGACCCGGTCGGCGGGTCCGCGGCGGTGGCGGAGAGCGGCCTGGTGCAGGACAGCGACCTGCAGCTGGTGGTCAACGCGCTGTGGTCGGCCGGCGCCGAGGCGATCAGCATCAACGACCAGCGGCTGGGTCCCACCACGACCATCCGGCAGGCCGGTGGTGCCATCCTCGTCGACTTCCGGCCGGTCTCCAGCCCCTACCAGGTGAAGGCGGTGGGCAACTCCGACGCACTGGCCAACGGTTTCCTGAGCTCGCCGGAGGCCACCTACGTCGTCGGCCTGCAGAAGGAGTACGGGCTGCGGTTCGACTTCGCCCGGGCCGACCACCTGTCCCTCCCCGCCGGGACCAGTCCCGAGGTGCGCTGGGCGAAACCCCTGGACGCTCCGGCCGACCAGACCACTCCCCAGACCCTCACCAACGGAGACTGACGCGTGATCCCGATCCTCGGCCTCGCCGTCGGCGTGCTCGCCGGACTGCTGCTGGACCCCAGCGTCCCGCTGTGGCTCCAGCCCTACCTGCCGATCGCGGTGGTGGCGGCGCTGGACGCCGTCTTCGGCGGTGTGCGGGCGCGCTTCGACGGCATCTTCGACGCCAAGGTCTTCGTGGTGTCCTTCGTCTCCAACGTCGTGGTCGCCGCCCTCATCGTCTTCCTCGGCGACCAGCTCGGCGTGGGCGCGCAGCTGTCCACGGCGGTCGTCGTGGTGCTGGGCATCCGCATCTTCGGCAACGCCGCGGCCATCCGGCGACACCTGTTCCGGGCATGACCGGCCCGTCGCCGTCCCCCGGGCAGCGGCCGGCCGAGGACGCCGGCCCCGAGCGGACCGTCCCCGAGCCGACGGGGCCGGAGCCGGTTCCTGAGGCTCCGGTTCCTGAGGTTCCGGTTCCTGAGGTTCCGGTTCCTGAGGTTCCGGCGGCCGAGGCTTCGGCTCCCGAGGCCGAGGACGACACCATCGCGGCCGGCACCGCCGGGGACGGGGACGGGGTCGCGGCGGCCGGGGACGGAGCGGCCGACGAGCGTGCGCCCGCCGCGGCGGAGGGGGCGCCCGACGGCCGCCGCCCCCGGCGGCGGCGGGAACCGGTGGCGGCGGCGCTCATCAGCGTGCTGACCCTCCTGCTCGGCTTCGCCTTCGCCGTCCAGGTGCGCAGCACCGGCAATGACCAGGCGCTCGCCGGCTCCCGGGAGGAGGACCTGGTCCGCATCCTCGATGACCTCACCGGCCGGGAGGACCGGCTGCGGGTGCAGATCTCGGAGCAGCGCGCCGTGCTGGCGCAGCTCAACGGCGGGGACAGCCAGTCGTCCGAGGCACTGAAGGAGGCCCGTCAGCGCGCGGAGACCCTCGGCGTCCTCAATGGCACGCTGGCCGCGCAGGGCCCCGGCCTGCAGATGACCATCGGCGACCCCGCCGGCCGGATCACCGCGGCGGTCCTGGTCAAGGTGATCCAGGAGCTGCGGGCGGCCGGCGCGGAGACCATGCAGCTCGACGACGTCCGGGTCGGGGCGAGCACGGCGGTCACCGGGACGGCCGGGGCCCTGCAGCTGGACGGCCGGCCGGTGCCGGCGCCCTACGTCTTCCGCGTGATCGGCTCGCCCCAGGACATGGCCACGGCGATGAACATCCCCAACGGGGTCGCCCGCACCGTCCGGCTGCGCGACGGGACGATCGACGTCGTCCAGTCCGACCACGTCGCCGTGGACGCGTTGCGGGTGCTCGGCCGCCCTCAATACGCTGAGCCCACCGACGGTGGCTGATCGCGGCGCAGCACCACTGCGCACGGCAGTACCCGGCGAACCACCCCGCACATCTGGAGATGCCGCATGGCCACGCCCGACGACCGCCGCTACACCGAGCAGCACGAGTGGGCGCAGGTCCAGGGGGCCGACGGCGCGGCGACGGTCGTGCGCATGGGGATCACCGACCACGCGCAGGACGCGCTGGGGGACATCGTCTTCGTCCAACTGCCCGAGGTGGGCGAGGAGGTGACGGTGGGAACCCCCATCGGCGAGGTCGAGTCGACCAAGTCGGTCTCGGACGTCTACAGCCCGGTGGCCGGGGTCGTCTCGGCGCGTAACGACGCGCTGGAGGCCACCCCGGAGATCGTGAACGCCGACCCCTACGGCGACGGCTGGCTGATCGAGATCAGCGTGACCGGGGACGTCGAGGACCCGACCGAGGGTCTACTGGACGCCGCCGCCTACCAGGCCTTTGCCGACGCCCCCTGATCGACCCACCGCCGCTGACGGCACGACCGGCGATCACTATGATCGCTGGGACGGCTGAGGTCCCGGCTCCCTGCGCGCAGGGACGCGGCCAGACCCTGGACGTCCGGTTGACCCTCGGGCCGACCGACTGGTTCCATGACCCCGGCCCGACCGCGAAATCGCGGCGGCCGACCCGCGACGGGCCGCCCGGTCCGTCGTCCGCCGGCCGACCGCGGCCGTACCACTGGCTCGCGGCGGTGCCGCCTGCACCGGAGGAGACCGACGTGCACTGCACTCGATGTGGCCACCAGAACCCCGAGGGCAGTCGCTTCTGCGCGCAGTGCGGGGCGGCTCTGAGCCCGGAGCGCGTGGGCGAGTCGACCAGCGTGATCCCCAAGGTCGGCGGCGAGGACTCCGGCGAGCAGACCGAGGTGGCCGAGTCGGCCGCCGACGCGCACGCCGGTGCCGTCGAGTCGCTGCCCGCGGGCTCGGCCCTGCTGGTGGTCAAGCGCGGCCCGAACGCCGGCAGCCGCTTCCTGCTCGACCAGGACGTGACCACCGCGGGTCGGCACCCCGACAGCGACATCTTCCTCGACGACGTGACGGTCAGCCGCCGGCACGTGGAGTTCCACCGCGAGGGCGGCGGTTTCACCGTGCACGACGTCGGCAGCCTCAACGGCACCTACGTCAACCGCGAGCCGGTCGACGTCGCCTCCCTCGCCGGTGGTGACGAGGTGCAGATCGGCAAGTTCCGGCTGGTGTACCTGACCGGTCCGCGTACGGGCGAGCCGGCCGCCGGGGCATGAGCCCCGAGCTT
>JAOPWG010000151.1 GCA_025965775.1 Modestobacter sp.
CGGTGAAGCGGTCGCGCTGGGCCTCGGGAAGGGGGTAGGTGCCCTCCATCTCCAGCGGGTTCTGCGTCGCCAGCACCATGAAGGGCCGGGCCAGCTCGTAGGTGACCCCGTCGACGGTGACCTGCCGCTCCTCCATGCACTCCAGGAGCGCGGACTGTGTCTTGGGGGAGGCCCGGTTGATCTCGTCGGCGACGACCAGGTTGGCGAACACCGCGCCGGGCTTGAACTCGAAGGCCCGGGTCTCCTGGTCGTAGACCGCGACGCCGGTGACGTCGCTGGGCAGCAGGTCCGGCGTGAACTGGATCCGCCGCACCGTGCCGTCGATGGAGCGGGCCAGCGCCTTGGCCAGCGTCGTCTTGCCGACGCCGGGCACGTCCTCGATGAGCAGGTGGCCCTCGGCCAGCAACACCACCAGAGCCAGCCGGACGACGTCGGGCTTGCCCGAGACGACCCGGCTCATCGCCGCGGCGATGCGGTCGCCCTCGGTGGCCACGTCGAGTGAGCCGGGGTCGAGCCCGGTCACGCCCGATGGCGACTGCAGCTCTGCGGTGCCCTCGGTCACCCATCCCACGGTACGTGCCGGAGACGAGCAGGTGGGGGGCTCGTGGGCCGGGCTGCGCGCGGTCGTCCCGCAGGGGTGCGGCGGGGCTCCGCGGGGGCCGGTGGGGCCGCGTGGGGGAGAGGGGGCGACACGGATCAGAGTGGTGCTCAGTGGGGTCCAGTGGGTTAATGTGTCGCGGAATGGGGAGGCAGGGCCCGCTCGTGCGGCCTGGCGCGACCACAGGAGGACAGATGCAGGGGGTGATCCGGTGTTCGTCGGCAGCTATGCGTTGCGGCTCGACGAGAAAGGCCGGCTCGCCCTCCCCGTCCGCTACCGCGAACTCGTGGCCGACGGCATGGTGATCAAGAAGGGCCAGGAGCGCTGCCTCTACGGCCTCACCATGGCCCGCGTCGCCGAGCAGAGCGCCGCCCTCAAGGCCATGGCCCCCGCCGACACCAATGCCGCCCGCATGCACGCCCGGATGAGCTTCGGCTCGATGGTCGAGATCGAGGCCGACAAGACCGGCCGCATCACCATCCCCGCTGGCCTGCGCGAGTACGCGGGCCTGGACCGCGATGTGGTCGTGGTCGGCGTCGACACCCGTTTCGAGATCTGGGACGCCCCGAGCTGGGACGCCTACGTCGCCGAGCAGGAAGCCGTGTTCGCGGCCATGGAGAGCGAGGGGATGCCGACCCTGTCCTGAGGCGTCCCCCGTCCACCCCGACCGCCCCACACCCCGTCCGAGCCGACTTCCCCGCGGCTCGACCGGAACCGGGACATGCGAGCCGGCTTCCCTCCGGCTCGACGTCCCACCCCGCCCCACCACGCAATGGCTCTACCCGCCCCACCACGCAACGGCTCTACCCGCCCCACCACCCCAGCGGGGCTCCTCCTGGTACCGCTTCCCTGGCGCCAGGCGGGCCCCGCAGGGGCGGGACACACCTACCCGCTCCACCAGGTCTCCACCCCGACCCGCCCACCCCACCGGGCCCCACCCCGCCCGACCCCACGGGCCCGTCGCCCACCCCGCACCGCCCAGCCCCGGCGGACCCCCCGAGAGGAGTCGACGATGAGCCCCGAGCCCGCTGGGCCCGCGGTGCACGTCCCCGTCCTCCTCGACCGGGTCACCGAGCTGCTCGCCCCCGTCCTGCAGGCCGACGGCGCCGTCCTCGTCGACGCGACCCTCGGTCTGGCCGGCCACTCCCTGGCGCTGCTCACCGCACACCCCGGGCTCCGCCTGGTCGGCCTGGACCGCGACCCGGACGCCCGCGCCGAGGCCACTGCCCGGATCGAGGCCGCCGGCTTCAGTGACCGGGTCACCCTCGTGCCCGCCGTCTTCGACGAGTTGCCCGACGTCCTCGCCGACCTCGGCCTCCCCGAGGTGCAGGGCGTCCTGTTCGACCTCGGCGTCTCCTCGCTGCAGCTGGACCGGCCCTCACGTGGCTTCAGCTACTCCACCGACGCCCCGCTGGACATGCGCATGGACCCCACCGGCCCGCGCACCGCCGCAGACGTGGTCAACACCTACTCCCGCGGCGAGCTCACCCGGGTGCTGAAGGTCTACGGCGAGGAGCGCTTCGCCGGCCGGATCGCCGCCGCCATCGAGCGCGAACGGGCCCGCGAGCCCTTCACCGGCACCGCCCGGCTGGCCGAGCTCGTGCGCAACGCCATCCCGGCCGCCACCCGGCGGACCGGCGGCCACCCCGCCAAGCGCTCCTTCCAAGCCCTGCGCATCGAGGTCAACGACGAACTCGGCGTGCTCACCCGTGCACTCCCGTCCGCCATCGACGCACTGGCCGTCGGCGGCCGGGTCGTGGTGATCACCTTCCACTCCCTCGAGGACCGCATCGTGAAGCAGACCCTCGTCGCCGAGGCCACCGACCGCACCCCGCCGGAGATGCCCGTGCCCATGCCCGAGCACGCCCCCGTCCTTCGACTGCTCACCCGCGGCGGTGAGGCGCCGTCCGAGGCCGAGACCAGCGTCAACCCGCGAGCCGCCTCGGCCCGGGTCCGTGCGGCCGAGCGCATCCGGCGGGCCCCGGTGACCGAGCTTGCGAGGTCACGCAGCGGCAGAGCACCCAAGGGCACGGAGTCGACGAGCGTCAGCGAGGAGGCCCCGTGACCCGGCCGGCCCGGGCGCAGACCCCCCGGGCGACGAACCCCCGGGCGGCTGCTGCTCGAACGGAGGCTCCCCGGACGGCGGCCCCGCGGGCGGCAACTCCCCGGGCGACAACCCCGCGGACGGCGACGGCCCGGACGGCAACCCCCCGGACGGCGAAGGCCCAGCCCCAGCCCCAGCCCAAGCCACAGGCCCGGCCCAGCACCGACACCGGCCCGCTGCGGGTCTCCCACGCGCTGCACACCTCCCGCCCGATCTCGGCACCGATCCGGCGCACGGGACCGGTCGGGAGCCGCCCGCATCTGCGTCTCGTGCCGCCGGTCCGGACCCCCGCCCGGGCGCGCCGCACGGAGACCCGCTCGCGTCGGGCGCCGTTCGTCGTCCTCGTCGTCGGGCTGCTGGTCGCCACCACGTTGGGGCTGCTGCTGCTCAACACCGCCATCGCCGTGGACTCCCTGGACGCCACCCGGCAGCGGGCGGCCAACGCCGAGCAGGCGCGGGCGGTCACGCAGCTCCAGCAGCAGGTCGTCGACGGCAGCACCGCCGCCGAGCTGGCCCGCGCAGCCACCGCCGCCGGCCTGGTGCCTGCCGGCGCCGCCGCCCACCTCGTCCTCGGCCCCGACGGGCACTCCGCCGTCCGCGGCACCGCTTCCCCGGCCGCCCCGCCGGCTGCGCCCCCCGGGCACTGACCCGTGCCGGACGACGGGCGCACCCTCGGTCCGCGGCGCAGCACGGCCGGCCGGGCCACCGGACCGGCCGGCCGGGGCAGCACGGTGCGACCCCGCCGG
>JAOPWG010000399.1 GCA_025965775.1 Modestobacter sp.
ACAACCAGGGCCGCCGGCAGACCTCCTTCGCCGGGGTCGAGGTGCTGCCGGTCGTCGAGCAGACCGACCACGTCGACATCCCGGAGAACGAGATCCGGGTCGACGTCTTCCGCTCGTCGGGCCCGGGCGGGCAGAGCGTCAACACCACCGACTCCGCCGTCCGGATGACGCACATCCCCACCGGCATCGTGGTGTCCTGCCAGAACGAGAAGAGCCAGATCCAGAACCGGGCCGCCGCGCTGCGGGTGCTGCAGGCCCGCCTGCTCGTCGTCCGCCAGCAGGAGCAGCGTGCCGAGATGGACGCGCTCAAGGGGGAGGGCAGCAGCTGGGGCAACCAGATGCGCTCCTACGTGCTGCACCCGTACCAGATGGTCAAGGACCTCCGCACCGAGACCGAGACCGGCAACACCAGCGCGGTCCTGGACGGAGACATCGACCACTTCATCGAGTCCGGCATCCGCTGGCGGCGTGAGCAGGAGGCCGCTCCCAGCCGCTGAGCAGGCGAATCAGCGCTGCGCTGGGTCACCGGGCGAGCACCAGAGTTCGGGGGCGCGCCGTGCGGAGCGGTGATGACGGGGTCTGAGCCGGGTACCGTGGCGCCTCGTGATCGAATTGCAACACGTCACCAAGATCTACCCGACCTCCCCGCGGCCGGCCCTCGATGACGTCTCCATGCAGATCGACAAGGGCGAGTTCGTCTTCCTCATCGGGTCGTCCGGCTCGGGCAAATCGACCTTCCTCCGGCTGCTGCTGAAGGAGGACAACCCCACCAAAGGTGTCGTCAAGGTCAACGACAAGAACCTGACCACGATGAGCAAGTGGCAGGTGCCCAAGCTGCGTCGGACCATGGGCTGCGTCTTCCAGGACTTCCGGCTGCTTCGGAACAAGACCGTCGCCGAGAACGTGGCCTTCGCCCTCGAGGTGATCAACAAGCCGCAGCGCACCATCAAGCGGGTGGTTCCCGAGGTGCTGGAGATGGTCGGGCTGGAGGGCAAGGAGAACCGCCTGCCCAACGAGCTCTCCGGCGGTGAGCAGCAGCGTGTGGCGATCGCCCGGGCGTTCGTCAACCGGCCGCTGGTGCTGCTGGCCGACGAGCCGACCGGCAACCTCGACCCCGAGACCAGCCAGGACATCATGCTGCTGCTGGAGCGGATCAACCGAACCGGCACGACCGTGGTGATGGCCACGCACGACTACCACATCGTCGACTCCATGCGGCGCCGCGTGATCGAGCTCAACGACGGCATCGTCAGCCGCGACCAGTCCCGCGGTGTCTACGGCGTGGGTCGCTGATGCTGGTCACCGTTGTACGGCCGCTGAACACGACAGGGAACTGATGCGCGTCAACTTCGTCCTCTCCGAGGTGGCCGCTGGGCTGCGCCGGAACCTGACCATGACGGTCGCGATGATCCTGACCACGGGGATCTCCCTGGGCCTCATGGGCACCGGGCTGCTGATCGCCCACATGATCAGCGACATGCGTACGATCTACTACGACAAGGTGCAGGTCTCGATCTACCTGACCAACGACGTCAGCGCCGAGCAGCGCGATGCGATCGCCGCGCAGCTGGCCTCGTCGCAGGAGGTCAAGAACTACATCTACGAGTCCAAGGACGACGCCTACGCCCGGTTCACCAAGCAGTTCCAGGAGCAGCCGGCGCTGATCGCCAACACCCCGAAGGACGCCCTGCCGGAGAGCTTCCGGGTCGAGCTGGTGAACCCCGAGCGGTACCAGGTCATCGCCCAGCAGTTCCCGGTCGGGCAGAACGGGGTGGAGGACGTCCGCGACGAGGGCAACTTCCTCGACCGATTGTTCAGCCTGCTCAACGGGGCACGCAACGCGACGATCGCGGTGGCCGTCGTGCAAGCACTGGCCGCGTTGCTGCTGATCTCCAACACGATCCAGCTCGCGGCCTTCAACCGGCGCAACGAGACCAACATCATGCGACTGGTCGGCGCCTCGCGCTGGTACACCCAGTTGCCGTTCATCCTGGAGGCGGCGCTCGCCGGGCTGATCGGCGCGCTGCTGGCCATCGGCGGCCTGGTGCTGACCAAGGTGCTCTTCGTCGACAAGACGCTGGCCGGGCCGATCAAGTCCGGGATCATCCCGCCGGTCGACTGGTCGGCGATCGCCTCGATCAGCCCGATCATCGCGCTGGCCGGCGTGGGGCTGGCCGCGGTCGCGGCCTACGTGACGCTGCGGCTCTACGTCCGGCTGTAGCCGCTGCATCCCGGGGGCTTCTTCGGGCTCGGGTCCCGGGCCCGAGCCTGAAAAAGCCCCGGTGGTCGGCGCAGTAACCTGGGGGCATGCCGCGTGAGACCGGGCGCAAGCTCATCGCCCATAACAAGAAGGCGCGGCACGACTACTCGATCCTCGACACCTACGAGGTGGGCCTCGTGCTCACCGGCACCGAGGTGAAGAGCTTGCGGGCCGGCCGTGCCTCGCTCGTCGACGGCTTCGCCACCGTCGACGACGGCGAGGTGTGGCTGCAGCACGTGCACATCCCCGAGTACACCGAGGGCACGTGGACCAACCACGCCCCGCGCCGCAAGCGCAAGATCCTCATGCACCGCTCGGAGATCGAGAAGCTGATCGGCAAGACCAAGGAGGGCGGGCTCACGCTCGTCCCGCTGGACCTGTACTTCAAGGACGGCAAGGTCAAGGCCACCCTGGCGCTGGCCAAGGGCAAGAAGTCCTACGACAAGCGGCAGGACCTCGCCGAGCGCGATTCGCGCCGGGAGATGGAACGTGCCTTCGGGCGTTACGTGAAGGGCCGCCGGTGAGAGGCGTCGCGTACGACGAGTTCGGCGATGCCCGGGTGCTGCGGGTCCGCGACGACCTGCCGATGCCGCCGGTCGGGCCGGACACCGTGCTGGTGCGGGTCCATGCGGCCGGGGTGAACCCGGTCGACATCGGCATCCGCGAGGGGCACCTGGCCGGCGCCTTCCCCCACCACTTCCCGATCATCCCGGGCTGGGACGTGTCCGGGGTGGTGGAGGCCGCCGGGCCGGCGGTGACCACGTTCGCGCCCGGCGACGAGGTGTTCGGGTACGTGCGCCGGGACGACGTCCAGTGGGGGACGACGGCGGAGTTCGTGCCGGCCCCGCTGCGCTGCCTGGCGCACAAGCCCGAGTCCCTCGGTTTCGCCGAGGCCGGGGCGCTGCCGCTGGCCGGGCTGACGGCGTACCAGGCGCTCACCGAGGTGCTCGACATCAGCGAGGGCGAGCGGGTGCTGGTGCACCGGGCCGCCGGCGGGGTCGGCTTCTTCGCCGTCCAGATCGCCGTCGCGCTGGGTGCGCACGTGATCGGCACCGCCAGCCCGAAGAACCACGGCTTCCTGCGCGACGCCGGGGTCGCCGAGGTGTTCGACTACTCCGCGGGTCCGATCAGCGGGCAGTTGACCGGGCCGGTGGACGCCGTCCTGGACCTGGTCGGCGGTGACACCCTGGCCGACGCACCGCGCCAGGTGCGGGACCCGGGCCGGATCGCCAGCGTGGCCGACCCAGGGGTGCTCGACCTCGGTGGTCACTACGTCTTCGTCCGCCCCGACACCCACGACCTCGAGGAGCTGGCCCGGATGGCCGATGCCGGTCAGCTGCGGGTGCCGATCGCCCGGGCCTTCGACCTCGACCACGTCACCGACGCCCACGAGCTGGTCGCCGGGGGCCACGTGCGCGGCAAGGTCGTCGTCACGCTCCGATGAGCGCGAAGGCGACGCCCGAGCGAGCATCGCAGGGAGATGCCGGGAGTCGACAGGGAGCGAGCATCGCAGCGAGCGCCGGCGAGCGAGGAGCGGAACGAGGGCGGAGTCGAGCCATGAGTGCGAACGCGACGGTCGCGCCGCCGGCCGACGACGCCGACGTCCCCCGGTACTGGCGCGAACTGGGCCTGCCCGGCCTGGTCGACGTGCACGTGCACTTCCTGCCCGAGCGCGTGCAGGCGAAGGTCTGGAAGTACTTCGCCGACGCGGAACGGCACTACGGCGCGCCATGGCCGATCCGGTACCCGCTGCCGGTCGAGGAGCGGCTGACCCTGCTGGCCGGGCTCGGCGTCCGCGCCTTCCCGACGCTGCCCTACCCGCACCGTCCGGGGATGGCCACCTGGCTCAACGACTGGTCGGCGGAGTTCGCGAAGGCGCATCCGCAGGTGCTGCAGTCGGGCACCTTCTACCCCGAGCCGGAAGCGCCGGCCTACGTCGCCGAGGCGCTGGACGCCGGTGTCCGCGTGTTCAAGGTGCACGTGCAGGTCGGTGACTTCGACCCCCGGGACCGGCTGCTCGACGCGGTCTGGGCCCGGCTGGAGGAGACCGGCACCCCGGTGGTCATCCACTGCGGTTCGGGTCCGCTGGCCGGCGAGCACACGGGGCCCGCCCCGATGACCGGGCTGCTGCAGCGCCATCCGGGCCTGCAGCTGGTGATCGCCCACCTGGGCATGCCCGAGTACGCGGCCTTCCTCGAGCTGGCCGAGCGGTACGAGCGGGTGCACCTGGACACCACCATGTTCGCCACCGACTTCACCGAGCGGCTGATGCCCTTCGACCGCTCGCTGCTGCCCCGGCTGGCCGGGCTGGCCGACAAGGTGCTGCTCGGCAGCGACTTCCCGACCATCCCGTACAACTACGCCCACCAGCTCACGGCGCTGCACCGGTTGGGACTGGGGGAGGAGTGGCTGCGCGCCGTGCTCTGGCGCAACGGGGCGCGGCTGTTCGGGGTCGACGGGTACGACCCGGCCGGCGGCCCGCGGTAGGCCGCCGGCCGGGTCGGGATCAGCGGCTCCCGGGCGGTGAGTAGTCCGGCTTCAGCTGGGCGGCCGCGTCGATGTCCTCCGGGGTCAGGAGGACGGCGACCCGCACCCTGGTGCTCCCGCTGCCGCTCACGGTGAGGGCCAGAGCGGCGGCGGCGCGCTCGTCGGGCAGTTCGATCAGGGTGTACGCATCGTCCGCCCCGAAGGCGAAGTCGAAGGTCTCCAACTTCCCGCCCATGCCGGACGCGGCCTTCTCGACCGCCGTCCGCCGCGCCGAGCCGCCGGCCTCCATGAGGGCCTTCGCCCCCTGCGGCGCGTAGTTGACGATGAACATGAACCGAGGCACGTCAGCCTCCCCTTCTCCCGCCCCCCGCCCGGGCGATGCTCCCGGGACCCCGGGCGGTGGCGCAACGACGTCGTCCCCCGCCGCCTCCGGGCACCCGCGCGGCGGCGACCGGGCGGCCGGAGCCGGTGACTGGTGGTCGACGTCGTTCCGATGGGCCCCCGGCGCGGCGACCGCCTACCCTCGATCCCCGTGCCCGACGTCCTCACGCTGCAGCTGCCCGCCGGTCTCACCGCCCGCCCGATGCGCCCCGACGACGCCGCCGCCGCCGCCGAGCTGCTGGCCACCGCGGAGGCCGTCGACGACACCGGGGTGCACGAGAGCGCCGAGGACCTCGCCGCCTGGTGGTTCAACGAGCTGGTCGACCCGGAGCTGGACACCCGCGTCGTCCTGACCGACGACGACCGGCTGGTCGGCTACGCCACCACCCTCGCCCCGCCCACCTTCCGGGACGCCTACGGCGTGCACCTGGAGGGCCGGGTGCACCCGGACTGGCGTGGTCGCGGGATCGGCCGCGCGTTGCTGGCCTGGCAGCTCGAGCGCGGTGCCCAGCTGCACGCGGAACGGCATCCGCAGGCGCCGGCCCGGCTGACCGCCACCGTCTGGACCACGATGCCGTCGGTGGAGGCGCTGGTGCGCCGGGCCGGGCTGGAGCAGGCCCGCTGGTTCTTCCACATGGAGCGCCCGCTCACCGGCCTGCCCCCGCGACGCCGCGTCGAGGGGGTCGACCTGGTCCCGTTCAGCTGGGACCGGGACGACGAGGTCCGGCGGGCCCACAACGCCGCCTTCACCGAGCACTACGGCTCCAGCGAGCGCGACGAAGCCTCCTGGCAGGTCATGTTCACCGGCGGGCGGTCCTTCCGCCCCGACCTCTCGGTGCTGGCGCTCGAGGACGGTGCGGTGGTCGGCTATGCGCTGGCCTACGTGTCCGAGGCGAGCGCCGCGGCCACCGGGTCGCGGGAGAGCTACTTCGGCCAGATCGGCGTCGTCCCCGCCGCCCGGGGCCGCGGGCTGTCCAAGGCGGTCATCATCGAGGCGCTGCACGTGGCCGCCGCGCACGACTGCCAGACCGCCGGGCTCGAGGTCGACAGCGAGAACGTCACCGGCGCGCTCGGGCTCTACGAGAGCCTCGGCTTCACCACGCACCGCACCCAGGTGTCCTGGTCGCACCGGATCGACCCGCTGCACTGACCGCTCGCGCAACGGCCCGTCCCGCTCCCGCGGGCGTACGTTGACCGCTGATGCGGACCACGCTGCGAACGACCGTGGTGACCGGGCTCGCGCTCGCGGCCACGGTGCTGGGCCTGCCCGCCACCGCGCACGCCGATGAGTCTCCGCGCTACTCGCCCGTGGGCTACGACGTCTCCCACCCCCAGTGCGGGCAGTCGCTGCCGGCCGACCCGGCCTTCGCGATCATCGGGGTGAACGGTGGGCTGGCCACCACGGCGAACGACTGCCTGGCCGAGCAGTGGGAGTGGGCGACCCGGTCGACCGGCGCCGTGGCGGAGCAGCCGTCGGTGCAGTTGTACGTGAACACCGCCAACCCCGGTCAGGTGGGTGACCTGATCACCACGTGGCCGACCTCCGGCGCCAACCGCTACGGCCGTTGCGACGGCTCCAACAGCGCGGCCTGCTCCTACGAGTACGGCGTCGACCGGGCCGGGGGCGACGTGCTGATCGCGCTCGCCGCGGTCGACGAGCTCGGCGGTCCGGCCTCCGGCGGCGCGTCGCCCGACGCCGACGTGGACGACCTGGCCGGGTACCGCTGGTGGCTCGACGTCGAGACCATGAACACCTGGCAGTTCGGGGGCGGGGACGCGCGGCGGAACAACCGGGCGGCCCTCGAGGGCATGGCCGACCGCCTCACCGCGGTCGGCGGCGTGGTGGGGCTCTACTCGACGCGCCGCCAGTGGGCGCAGATCGTCGGCACGGTCCCCGCCGGCAGCAGCCTGTACGCCCTGGACAGCTGGCTGGCCGGGGCCGACAGCCTCGCCGGTGCGGTGGGTGGCTGCCAGAGTGCGCCGCTGGTGGGCGGTGGCCGGGTGGTCCTCACCCAGTACCTCGTCGGCGACCTGGACGGCAACCACTCCTGCGCACCGGTGGCCGAGCCCGCAGTGGGAGCCGGCCCGCTGGGTGGCTAGGGTCCCGGCATGGTCACCGTCGATCAGCCCTCCACCGTGGACCTCCGGCTGGTCGGCCGCGCGCACCGGCGCCTGGAGCCGCTGCACTCGCACGTCTACTTCGCGCCCGAGCAGGACGAGCACCTCGTCGCGGCCGGCCTGCGCCCCGGGCGGATGGTCTACTTCGCCGGCCGGGCCGCGCCGATGGGGGCCGTCGGTCCGGGTGTGGTGACCGCGACCTTCTACAACTTCGCGCCGTCGCTGGTGGCCCGGCACGTACCGCGGGCCTGGACGTTGGCCGGCCCCGACCAGGTGCTGGCCGCCCGCCACGTGGCCGCCCGGGCGTCGTTGACCCGGCTGCTCGGTGGCGAGGACGCCGCCGCCGGCCCCGAGGTCGCCGAGCTGGCCGAGTTGCTGCACGAGGCGGCCGGCGCGCTGACCCCCGAGGGGCGCCCGCTCTACGCGGGGCACGCCGACCTGCCGTGGCCCGGGGAGCCGGTGCTCCGGCTGTGGCACGCGGTCACCCTGCTCCGTGAGCACCGCGGCGACGGCCACGTGCTCAGCCTGGTGCGGCACGGTCTGTCCGGCATCGAGGCACTGGTCACCCACACCGCCACCGGGCGGGGGTTCACCCAGCCGATGGCGCAGGCCTCCCGTGGCTGGTCCGACGAGGAATGGGCCGGCGCGGTCGAGGGGCTCGCGGCCCGCGGGCTGCTGGCCGACGGTGCGCTCACGGAGGCGGGGCAGCAGCTGCGCGCCTCGGTGGAGGAGGAGACCGACGCGCTGTCGGCCGCCCCGTTCGCCGCGCTCGGGACCCAGCGGACCGAGCGCGTCGCCGAGCTCGCCGGCCTGCTCACCGGCCGCGTGATCGCCAACGGGGCCTTCCCCGACGGCGTGCTGGCCGGCCGCTGACCACCGGATGACCGCCTCAGCGAGGGTGCCGGACGCACGGGAGGACGCCGACCCGCAGGTGGCCGCCGCGGCGGCCGTGCTGCGGGCCCGGCGTGGCGGCGAGCTGTCCGGGCTGGACCGCATGCTGCTGCACAGCCCGCCGGTCGCCGAGGGATGGAGCGCGCTGCTCGGCGCCCTCCGGAACCGGACGACGCTGTCCCCGGACCTCACCGAGCTGGCGGTGCTGCGGATCGCGGTGCTGAACGAGGCGGCCTTCGAGTGGACCGCGCACGAACCGGCCGCCCGCCGGGCCGGGGTCAGCGACGAACAGCTGGCCGCGCTGCGTACCGACGACCCCGCCGCGGCACCGGTGTTCACCCCGGTCCAGGCGCTCGCGCTGCGGTTCACCGACGCGTCCAGCCGGGCGGTCGCCGTCCCGGACGCGGTGTTCGCGGCGTTGCGTGAGCACCTGGACGACCGGCAGCTCGTCGAGCTGGCGGCCACCGTGGCCGGCTACGCGATGGTCTCCCGTTTCCTGGTGGCCCTGCAGGTTCCGGCGCCCGGGGGCGAGGTCGGCGGCTGAGCCGTCGCCTGCTGTCCACCCGCCCGGGGGTGCCTGCGCCGGCACGGCGTGTCACCATGACGCCGGCCCGTGCACCGCACGCGCGCCCCAGGGACGTCGGGAGGTGACCGGTTCGATGCGCACCGAGCCCCCCAGTCACAGTCCCGAGGTCCCTCTCCGCTGACGCCCCCGGTCGTGGCCTGACCGCGGCGAGCGCTGCGCGCGGGGACCTCCTCGACGTCCCCATCCGCGCGTTTCCCCGGGAGTCCGTCGTGACCGACCGCCGTCATACCGTCCGCAGCGCCCCGCGCAGCGCCCTGTCCACCCTGACCCGCCGCCCGCGGCCGGTCGTCCCGGCACGGCTGCCCGAGCGGCCGGCAACGACCCTGCCCCCGGACCGGCAGTCGCGGATGATCGACAACGCGGTCTACGCCGCCGGTCGCCGGATCGCCACCCCCGACTCGGCCGCCGAGAGCCACACGTGGCTCGAGGAGGGCTTCGACGACCGGATGGTGTGGCTGGGGCTCTACCGCCCCGAGCCCGGTGAGCTGGGGGAACTCGCCGAGCAGTACGGGCTGCCCGAGCTGGCCGTCGAGGACGCCATCCAGGCCCACCAGCGGCCGAAGTTCGAGCGCTACGGCGACACGCTGTTCGTCGTCCTCAAGGCGGCGCGGTACCTGGATGCGCGCGAGGAGGTGGAGTTCGGGGAGCTGCACCTGTTCCTGGGCAAGGACTTCGCGATCACCGTCCGGCACAGCGAGTCCCCGGACCTGTCCCGCGTACGCCGGCGGCTGGAGAGCTCACCGGAGCTGCTGGCCCGGGGGAGCGAGGCGGTGCTCTACGCGATCCTGGACGCCGTCGTCGACGGGTACGCGCCGGTGGTCGCCGGGCTGGAGAACGACATCGACGAGATCGAGGTCGAGGTGTTCCGCGGGGACCCGCAGGTGTCCCGGCGCATCTACGAGTTGTCCCAGGAGGTGGTGGACTTCCAGCGTGCCGCGCAGCCGCTCAACGGGATCCTGACTGCGATCACCGCGGGGTTCGAGAAGTACGCGGTGGACGAGGAGCTGCGTAGCTACCTGCGCGACGTCGCCGACCACGTCACGTCGGTCATCGAGCGGGTCGAGGGCTTCCGGCTGCAGCTGCGCGACATCCTGACGGTCAACGCGACCCTCGTCGCCCAGCGGCAGAACGAGGAGATCCGGGAGCTGACCGAGACCAGCATCGCGCAGGGCGAGGAGGTCAAGAAGATCTCCGCGTGGGCGGCCATCCTGTTCGCCCCGACCCTGGTGGGCACGGTCTACGGGATGAACTTCGACCGCATGCCCGAGCTGCACTGGCGCCTGGGCTACCCGGTAGCGCTGTGCCTGATGGCCCTGGTCAGCGTCGTGCTGTACGTCGTGTTCAAGCGCCGCAACTGGATCTGAGGGGGTCCCGGACCGACGGCGCGGCGCCGGGGAACACAACCGGCCCGGTTGCCGTTAGTCTGGGTGCATAACTGCACAGGGGGTGATTGGTCTCGACTTCGGTCGGATGACCAGGG
>JAOPWG010000429.1 GCA_025965775.1 Modestobacter sp.
GGCCGGTCTTGCGGCCCAGCTCCCCGGCGGCCACCTTGTCACGCAACAGCTGGGGCGGGGTGAACCGCTCCCCCAGCGTCCCGGCCAGGTACTCGGCGATCGCCAGCCGCACGTCCAGGCCGACCAGGTCGGTGGAGCGCAGCGGCCCCATCGGGTGCCGGTAGCCCAGCTCCATGGCGGCGTCGATCGCCTCGGCATCCGCGACGCCCTCCTCGAGCATCCGGATCGCCTCCAGCCCGAGCAGCACGCCCAGCCGGGAGGAGGCGAAACCGGGGGAGTCCTTGACCACCACGTCGGTCTTGCCCAGCGCCTGCACCCAGCCCCGGGCCGCCTCGACCACGGCCGGTCCGGTCTCCGGGGCGACGACGACCTCCACGAGCTTGGAGGCCGGCACCGGGTTGAAGAAGTGCATGCCCAGGAACTGGGCCGGACGGCGCAGCGCCGCGGCCAGCTCGGTCACCGACAGCGAGGAGGTGTTCGTGGCGAGGACGCAGGCATCGCCCACCGCGGACTCGGCCGCGGTGAGGACGGTGATCTTCAGGTCGGCGCGCTCCGGCACCGCCTCGATCACCAGGCCGGTGCCGGGAGACAGCTCGGAGGGGGAGTCCACCAGCGCCAGCCGGGACAGTGCACCGTCGACGTCCCCGGTGAGCTTGCCGCGCCTGGCCGCCTCCTCCAGGCCGGCGGCCACCCGGCCGCGGGCTGCCTCGGCCGCCTCGTCGCCGGCCTCGACCACGTCGACCCGCGCACCCGCGGCCAGGAAGGCCTGGGCGATGCCGGCCCCCATCCGGCCGCCGCCGATGACGCCGATCCGTTCCGGGAGCCCAGTCACCGTGTCCGCCACGCTGTCCTCCACCTCGCTGCGACCGTCGCTCCGGCTGATCATGTCCTGTCGGCAGTCGCTCGGCGAACGCCACCCCTCCGCGACCGCTCCCACGAGAGGAAGTGCCACCGTGCCCTCAGAGGTCACGCACCCCGTCGACCCCGCCCGCGTCCAGGGTGTCCTCGACATCCCCCTGCACCGCTTCCTCGGTGTCGAGCTGCTGGACCCGGCGGACCCCACGGCGGGCATCTGGTTCCCCGTCGGCGTCCCGGCGCAGAACCAGGTGCGACTGCTCCACGGGGGAGTGGTGACCGCACTGCTCGACGTCGCGTCCTACCTGGCACTGCTCCCGCACCTGGCCGCCGACGAGCACGCCGTCACCCACGACCAGTCGGTGTCCCTGCTACGTCCGGTCGCCGCCGACCGTCGGGTCGAGGTCGTGGGAACGGTGCTGCGCCGTGGCCGCTCGGTGGCCTTCCTCCGTGCCGAGGCGAGCGTCGAGGGCACGGTCGTGGCCACCGCCCAGGTCACCAAGACCGTCGTCCCGGCCGGCTGATCGCCGGTCGCCGGTCGCCTCTCCTCCCTGCGCGCGGGGCTCGTGATTGACATCACGCCGACGGCGGTCCATGGTCCTCCCCGACCACACCCCGATCTCGTGCCCGGGATCCTGCTGCCCTGGAGGCTTCGTGACCGAGAACCCGACCACCGTCCCGGACCTCGTCGACCTGCTCAAGGATGCACCGACGAACTGGGGGAAGTGGGGGCCGGACGACGAGGTCGGCGCGCTCAACTACCTCGGTGCGGAGCAGGTCCTCGCCGCCGTGCGGCTGGTCAGCTCCGGCAAGGTGTTCACGCTGCAGCGGCTCATCGGCGTCCCGAAGGGTGACCCGGTCTGGCCCGGCCGCACACCGGCGGAGCGCACCCAGGTCCTCGACGAGGGCGACTGGGACGAGGGCGGGAAGGGGCCGGCCTACCCCGGCGGCCTGCACTACGCCGACGACAAGCTCGACGCCTACCTGCAGGGCTCCACGCAGTACGACGCGCTGGGCCACCTCTGGTACGACGGCAAGCTCTGGAACGGCTTCGACGCGCGCACCACGATCGGCGGCCTGGACAAGGCCAGCGTCGAGCCGATCGCGCAGCGTGGTGTGGTCGGCCGCGCCGTCCTGCTCGACATGGCGCGCTTCCGCGGCAAGAACACCCTCGACAAGGGCGAGACCTTCACCCACGAGGACCTGATGGCCTGCGCGCAGGCGCAGGGCGTCCGGATCGAGAAGCGCGACATCCTGATCGTCCGGACCAACTTCCTGCAGCTGTTCTTCGAGCAGGGCCCGGCCTTCTACGAGGGGTTCAACGAGCCCGGCCTGGTCTACAGCCCGGAACTCGTCCAGTGGTTCGCGGACATGGAGATCCCCAACCTGGTCACCGACACGATCGCCAACGAGGTGACGACCGACCCCAACAACGGGGTGGCCCTCGTCCTGCACAACGCCCTCATGCGGAACCTCGGTGTCACCCTGACCGAGATCGCCGACCTGGAGCAGCTGGCCGACGACTGCGCCGAGGACGGGCAGTACGCATTCCTGTACGTCGCCGCCCCGCTGAAGGTCGCGAAGGGCAGCGGGTCGCCGGTCAACCCCGTCGTCATCAAGTAGAGGACCAGATGAGCGTCTACGACGAGCGGCCCTGGCTGGCCCTCTACGGCGACCAGCCGGCCGACTACACGCTGGAGTTCGACAACGCGCTCGACATGTTCCGGGCCGGGGTGGCCCGGGACCCCTCGGGCATCGCGTTGCAGTACTTCGACGGCGGCATCACCCGCCAGGAACTCGACGAGCTCAGCGACGGCCTCGCCAGCGGGCTGCTCGCGAACGGCTTCTCCCCCGGTGACCGGCTGGCGGTCTACCTGCAGAACGTCCCGCAGTTCGTCATCGCCATGGTCGCGGCCTGGAAGGCCGGCGGGGTCATGGTCTCGATCAACCCGATGAGCCGGGAGCGCGAGCTGTCCTACCTGCTCAAGGACTCCGGGGCGACCGTGCTCGTCGCGCTGGAGGCGCTCTACGGCGAGATCGGGGTGAACGTCGTCCCGGACACCGACGTGCGACTGGTGCTCACGACCAGCGAGCTCGAGTTCCAGACCCGGGCCGACGACCGGCTGTTCGCCGGGATGACCCGGCAGCGCCACGAGGGCACGACCGACTTCAGCGAGTTCATCGCCGAACACCGGGGGGAGGTCCCGCCGCCGGTCGAGCTGGCGCCCGACGACGTCGCCTTCCTCACCTACACGTCCGGGACGACCGGGGTGCCCAAGGGCGCGATGAACACCCACCGCAACGTGGTCTTCACCGCCCAGGTCTACCGGGACTGGGTCCGGGCCGGACGGGACGGCCCGATCTTCGGCGTCGCCCCGCTGTTCCACATCACCGGGCTGATCGGGCACATCGCGGTGAGCATGCTCGCCCCGGCACCGCTGGTCCTGGCCTACCGGTTCGAGCCGCAGGTCGTCCTGGACGCGCTGGTCGAGCACCGGCCCACGTTCACGATCGGTGCCATCACCGCCTTCAGTGCCCTGCTCAACGCCCCCGGTTTCACCAAGGACCACTTCGCCTCGTTCACCTCGGTCTACTCCGGCGGTGCAGCCATCTCCCCCACGGCGGAGAAGGCCTTCCTGGCAGCCACCGGGAAGCAGGTGCACAACGCCTACGGCCTGACCGAGACCACCTCACCGATGACGGTGACGCCGTTCGGCGCCCCGTCGCCCGTCGACCCCACCTCCGGGGCGCTGTCGGTCGGGGTCCCGGCGCCGAGCACGATCGTGCGCATCCAGGGCGACGACGGTCAGGACCTGCCCCTGGGGGAGGTCGGCGAGATCGTCGCCGACGGGCCGCAGGTGGTCGCCGGGTACTGGGGGAAGCCCGAGGAGACCGCGGCGAACCTGCCCGGCGGGGCGCTGAAGAGCGGCGACGTCGGCTTCATGAACCCCGAGGGCTGGGTCTTCATCGTCGACCGCAAGAAGGACATGATCAACGCGTCGGGGTACAAGGTCTGGCCGCGCGAGGTGGAGGACGTCCTCGCCGAGCACCCCGCGGTCCGTGAGTCGGCGGTCGTCGGCGTGCCCGACGAGAAGCGCGGGGAGACGGTGAAGGCGTTCGTGAGCGTCAAGCCCGGCTCCTCCGTGACGCCGGAGGAGCTCATCGCGCACTGCAAGGAGCGGATGGCCGCCTACAAGTACCCGCGCAGCGTCGTCCTCCTCGACGAACTGCCCAAGACCGTCACCGGGAAGATCCTGCGGCGGGAACTGCGGGGTTGAGCGCTGGCCGACTCCCACGATGGCCGGGAGGTCGGCCAGCCCGTCTCCCACGCCGACGGCGGCCGACACCGGCCCGGACGGCGGACACCCCCGTGACGGTCGCCCTCTGTTCACAGAGGCCGTTCCTCGGACTAAGGTGAGGCTGCCCTTCGTCGCCTGACGGGGAGTCGATGCCGTCGTCGGAGGTGCTCACCGTGGGCCAGGTGTTCCTCGCCAGTTACCTGATCGGCCTGCGTGAGGGCCTCGAGATGGTGCTCATCGTCAGTGTCCTCGTCGCCTACCTGGTGAAGACCGGACGGCGCCGACACCTGCTGCCGGTCTGGGGCGGCGTCGGTGCGGCCGCAGCGCTGTCGATCGGGTTCGGCTGGGCGTTGAGCTACGTCTCCACCACCGTCCTCGGTGGCCCCGGTCAGGAGCTCTTCGACGCCATCACCTCCACGGCGGCCGTCGCGCTGGTCACCTGGATGGTGTTCTGGATGCGCCGGACGGCACGCCGGATCTCCGGCCAGCTCCGCGGCCGGCTGGACGACGCGATCGGCCTGGGCATCGGCGCGGTCGTCGGCATCGCCTTCCTGGCCGTGGTGCGGGAGGGCCTGGAGACCACGTTGCTGTTCTTCGCCTCCGCCCAGGGGGCGACCACCGCCTCCCCCCTGCTGGGGCTGGCCGCCGGGCTGCTCACCGCGGTCGTGGCCGGGGTGGCTCTCTTCGCGGGTGCCATCCGGATCAACCTCTCGACATTCTTCACCGTGAGCGGCGTCCTGCTCGTGCTGGTCGCGGCCGGCATCGTCAAGTACGCGGTGCACGACTTCCAGGAGTCCGGTGTCCTGCCGGGGCTGACCACCCACGCCTTCGACGCCTCCGGCTGGCTGGACCCCTCGAGCTGGTACGGCGCGCTGGCCGCCGGGCTGTTCAACATCACCCCGCAGCCCTCGGTACTGGAGACCATCGCCTGGATCGCCTACCTGGTGCCCGTGCAGGCCCTCTTCCTGCTGCCCGGGCGCGCCGCCCGGACCGCCCCGCCCGCCCTCGACGTCACGACGGAGACCCCCGAGCATGCCCACGCCCCTGTCCAGGCGTAACCGCCCCGTCGTCCTCGGCCTCACCGGGGTCGCCGCACTCACTCTCGCTGCCTGCGGTGGTGGGTCCGGTTCCGGATCCAGCGCCTCGGACAACGCCGGCGACGACATCACCGTGGCCGCCGGCGACGACAGCTGCGCGGTCGCGAAGGCGGATCTGGATGCCGGCACGCACAGGTTCACCGTCACCAACAGCGGCAGCAAGGTCACCGAGTTCTACGTCTACGCCGACGGTGACCGGGTGATGGGCGAGGTGGAGAACATCGCTCCCGGCGTCGCCCGCGAGCTGCTGGTGCAGCTGCCGGCCGGCACCTACGAGACGGCGTGCAAGCCCGGCATGACCGGTGACGGCATCCGCACCACGCTGACCGTGAGCGGTACGGCGCCCTCCCTGTCCGAGGACCAGACGCTGGCTCAGGCCGGCACCGACTACCAGCGGTACGTGCAGAGCCAGACCGGGGCCCTGGTGGAGCAGACCACCGCCTTCGTCAACGCCGTCAAGGCCGGCGACATCGAGGGCGCCAAGGCGCTCTACCCGGCCGCCCGCACCTACTGGGAGCGGATCGAGCCGGTCGCCGAGAGCTTCGGCGACCTCGACCCGGTCATCGACGGCCGCGAGGGCGACCAGGCCGAGGGCGAGGACTTCACCGGCTTCCACCGCATCGAGAAGGCGCTGTGGCAGGCCGGCGACGTGTCGGACATGGGTCCCTACGCCGACCAGCTGCTCACCAACGTGCAGGAGATCGCCATCCGCGCCAACGACGTCCAGCTGGACGCGCTGCACCTGGCCAACGGCGCGAAGGGCCTGCTCGACGAGATCGCCACCGGGAAGATCACCGGCGAGGAGGACCGCTACTCCCATACCGACCTGTGGGACTTCCAGGCCAACCTCGACGGCTCACAGAACGCCGTCCAGGTGCTGCGGCCCTACCTGCAGGAAGCCGACCCGGACCTGGTGGGTCAGATCGACCAGCGCTTCTCGGCGGCGCAGGCCGAGTTGGCGACGTACCGTCAGGGGGACGGTTTCGTGTCCTACGACCAGCTCACGGAGGAGCAGTTGCGCGGACTCAGTGACAGCATCACCGCGCTGACCGAGTCGGTCAGCCGGGTCGCCGCAGTCGTCGCGCAGCGGTGACCGAGGGCGCCAGCCGCGACCCGCGGCCGGCGGGGCTCTCGCGTCGTCGGTTCTTCGGGCTCGCCGGCGCCGGCACCGCCGGGGTCATCGCCGCCGGTGCCGCCGGTGGGGTGATCGGCCGGGCCACCGCTGAGCA
>JAOPWG010000449.1 GCA_025965775.1 Modestobacter sp.
TCACCCGCGCGCTCGCCGCCCTGCCGGACCTGCCGCCCAACACCTTCCTGACCGTCAACGTCAGCCCGCACCTGCTCGGCACGCCCCCGGTGGCCGCCGCACTGGCGGCACCGGCGACGCTGCGCCGGGTCGTCGTCGAGCTGACCGAGCACGCCCAGGTCCACGACCTCGCCGCGCTGCGCGCCCAGACCGCCGTCCTGCGCGGACGCGGTGCCCTGATCGCCATCGACGACGCCGGCTCCGGCTGGTCGGGGCTGCAGCAGCTCGCCGAGCTGCGTCCCCAGCTGGTCAAGCTGGACCGGGCGCTGGTCACCGGCGCGGACAGCGACCCGGTGAAGGTCGCCCTGGCCGAGATGGTCGGCGGGTTCACCAGCCGGATCGACGCCTGGCTGCTGGCCGAGGGCATCGAGACCGTCGCCGAGCTGGCCGCCTTCGCCCGGCTCGGCGTCCCGCTGGTGCAGGGCTGGCTGCTCGGCCGCCCCTCCCCCGGGTTCGCCCCGCTGGACCCCTCGGTCGTGGACCTGGTGCGCAGGCAGGTCGCCCGCGTGCAGCTGGCGGAGAGCGTGGCCAGCCTGCTGCGCCCGATCCGGCAGCGCTCGGCCGGTGAGGACGACGGCGCCCCCGCCCCCTACGTCCTGCTCGACCGCGCCGAGGTGCCCACCGAGCTCGTGCTCGCCGACCCGCGCACCGGGCAGTCCTACCGCGCGCCGGTGTCGCTGCGGGTGCCCCCGTCGGCCGGCGTCGCCGAGACGCTCCAGCGGGCGCTCACCCGGGCCCCGGTGCACCGCTTCGACCCGGTGCTGTGCACCGCCGGCAGCGGCGAGGTGCTCGGCCTGCTGCGGGTGGAGGACCTGGCCTCGGCCGCCGCGAGCCGCTGACGCCCTGATCCCCCGGGAGCCCTGAACCCGCTCCCGGTCGCACCACCTGGGCGCCGACCGGTGTCCGGTCCACCGAGCTCATGGAGGAGCCGCCATGAAGACCTTCGCCTGCGGGACGTCGTCCCCGGGTGCACCGCGCACCTCACCGCTGCCGACGAGGCGGCGGTGCTGGACCTGGTGGACGCGCACGCCGGCGCCCACCACGGCCTGACGACCGTGCCGCAGGACCTGGTGGACGCGGTCCGCGCCGCCCTGGTCAGCGTTGAGCGCTCCGGCCTTCTTCAGGCGCTGGCGTCGGTGAGGCGCCGGAGCTCGTCGTCGGTGAGCACCAGGTCCTGCATCGGGAGCAGGTCGGCCAGTTGCTCGACCGAGCGCCCGCTGGCGATCGGCGCGGTCACCGTCGGCTGGTCGGCCAGCCAGCGCAGCGCCACCGCGGCGCCGGTCACGCCGTGTGCCCCGGCCACCTCGGCCAGCGCCGCCAGCACCCGGTCGCCCTTGTCCCCCACGTAATGCGAGGCGCCCTTGGCCCGCGGCGAGTCGATCTGCTCACCCGCCCGGTACTTGCCGGTGAGGAAGCCCTTCGCGAGCCCGAAGTAGGGCACCGCGCCCAGGCCGTACGTGGCCACGACGTCCCGCAGCTCGCCCTCGTAGGCCTCCCGCTCCATCAGGTTGTAGTGCGGCTGCAGGGCCACGTACCGGGCCACCCCCAGCCGCTGCGAGGTCTCCAGCGCCTCGGTCAGCCGCTTCGCCGAGTAGTTCGACGCGCCCACGTACCGGACCTTGCCCGCCCGCACCAGCTCGTCGAAGGCGGTGAGGGTCTCCTCCAGCGGCGTGGTCTCGTCGTCGTAGTGGGCGTAGTAGAGGTCGATGGTGTCGACCTGCAGGTTGCGCAGTGACCGCTCGGCGGCGGCCCGGATCTCCGGGGCGGACAGCGGGTGCTCCTTCTCCCCCGGCGAGGCCTTGGTCGCCACCACCATGCGGTCGCGGAGCCCACGTTCGGCCATCCACCGGCCGAGGATCTGCTCGGAGACCCCGTTGCCGTACATCTCCGCGGTGTCGACGAACGGCGACAACCTGCTGGGGACGGCGTCGACGAACCGGTCGAGGAGCGCGAAGGACGTCGCCTCGTCCGCCGTCCAGCCGAACACATTGCCGCCCAGGCAGAGGTCGCTGACGGTCAGATCGGTCCCGGGGAGCTGTGGCATGAGCTCCACGCTAGGTCGGTCCGCGATGCGCCGCGCGGCGGCCCCGCAGGCCTCCAGAACGTGACAGTTGTGACCCACGGGTGGGAAAACCCCCGGATTCCGGGGTCAGAGCTGGCCAGGAGGGGGGTGGACATGGCAGCGTGCCCGGCGTTCCTGGTCGACGACGTGGTCGACCAGACCCGCCCACCGGGTCCCGCCGGCTGCCGTTTCCGCAGCACGGGGCAGGGTGGAGGCCCCGGCGTCCGCCGGCGGACGTCCAGGGTGAGTGCCCGGCGCGAGCCGGGCACGACGACGAAACGGCGTCCGCCCCACACGGGGCGGCCCGCCCGAGACCCCCAGTGAGAGGAACACGATGAACAAGGCTGAAATCGTCTCCGCCATCGCCCAGCGCGCCGACGTCCCCGCGACGACCGTCGACTCCGTGATCGACGGCCTGCGCGAGGAGCTGGTCGAGGCCATCACCCGCGGCGAGAAGGTGGCCGTCCCCGGTCTGCTGACCGTCGAGCGCAGCCAGCGCTCCGC
>JAOPWG010000498.1 GCA_025965775.1 Modestobacter sp.
TGTCGATGTCGATGCCCAGGTCCTTGTAGCTGGGGATGACCTGCGCGGCGAACGCCTCGTTGATCTCCACCAGGTCCATGTCCGAGATCGACATCCCGGCGCGGGCCAGCGCCTGCTTCGAGGCCTCGACCGGGCCGTAGCCCATGATCTCCGGCGAGAGGCCGGTGACCCCGGTGGAGACCACCCGGGCGAGCGGGGTGATGCCCAGCTCGCGGGCCTTGGCGTCGCTCATGACCACCAGGGCGGCGGCGCCGTCGTTGAGCGGGCAGGCGTTGCCCGCGGTGACCCGGCCGTCGGGGCGGAAGACCGGCTTGAGGCCGGCGAGCCCCTCGACGGTCGTGCCGGCGCGGGGGCCGTCGTCCGCGCTGACGACGGTGCCGTCCGGCAGCGTCACCGGGGTGATCTCGCGCGCCCAGAAGCCGTTCGCGATGGCCTGTTCGGCCAGGTTCTGGCTGCGGGCGGCGAACTCGTCCATCTCCTGGCGGGAGACGTCCTTGACCAGCGCCAGGTTCTCCGCGGTCTGCCCCATGGCGATGTAGGCGTCGGGCAGCTCGCCGTCCGTACGCGGGTCACGCCACGTGTCCGCGCCGCTCTCGGCGGTTTTGGCCACCCGGGCCTCGGCGTCGGCGAAGCGGGGGTTGTGCGTGTCGGGCAGGGCGTCGGAGGTGCCCTTGGCGAAGCGGGAGACCATCTCGACCCCGGCGGAGATGAAGACGTCGCCCTCGCCGGCCTTGATCGCGTGCAACGCCATCCGGGTGGTCTGCAGCGAGGAGGAGCAGTAGCGGGTGACCGTGGTGCCCGGCAGGTGGTCCATGCCGAGCAGAACCGCGACGATGCGGCCCAGGTTGAACCCCTGCTCACCGCCCGGCAGGCCGCAGCCGCGCATCAGGTCGTCGATGTCGGTCGGGTCCAGCTGGGGCACCTGGTCCAGGGCCGCGCGGACGATCGTGGCGGCGAGGTCGTCGGGCCGCAGGTCCTTCAGCGAGCCTTTGAGGGCCCGGCCGATGGGGGAGCGGGCGGTGGCGACGATGACGGCTTCGGGCATGGGTCCTCCACGATGGGGCGCGCCACTCCAGGCGGCGGCGGACGGCGGATCGGCTCCGAACCTACTCTCCGGTAGCTCCGCGTTCCCGGCCCGACTCGGCGCTCACCCCTGGACGCCGGAGTCGACCGTCTCCTGCACCTCGTCCGGCACGGGGATCTCCGGGGGACGGCGCCGGCGCAGCCGCGCCCACGGCCCGCGGGGGCCGCTCTCCTCGCCGCGCACCTCGGTCGCCTGGACCTCGGTGCCGGTCCTCCCGGCGGCCCGGGCCGCCGCCTGGGCGACCGGGCGCACGGTGTCCCGGCGCATCCGCAGGCCCCGGTCCGCGGCCGCGGGCCAGACGCCGAGAGCGTCGGCGACCGAGGGCAGCAGGACCGCCGCCGCCGCCGCGTAGCCGGCCGCCGACGGGTGGAACTCGTCGCTGCTGAACATGGTGTGGTCGCTGGCGAACGCGGGGCCGAGCACCGAGCCCAGGGAGACGGTGCGACCGCCCTCGGCGACCACGGCGATGGTCTGGGCGGCGGCCAGGTTCCGGCTCCAGCGCCGGGCCAGCAGCCGCAACGGCTGGCGGATCGGCCGGATGGTGCCGAGGTCCGGGCAGGTGCCGACGACAACCTGGCAGCCGGCGCCGACCAGCCGGCGGACCGCGTCGGCCAGGTGCCGGACCGAGGTCGCGGGCCGGGCGCGGCTGGTGACGTCGTTGGCGCCGATCATGATCACCGCGACGTCGGGGTGCTCGGCCAGCGCCAGCTCGACCTGGGCGTCCAGCCGGCTGGAGACCGCGCCGGAGACCGCCAGCCGCACCAACCGGACAGGGCGCTCGGCGAGCTCGGCGAGCGCGCTGGCGACGAGGACGCCGGGGGTCTGCTCGGCCTTCTCCACACCGAGCCCCACGGCGCTGGAGTCGCCCAGCACGGCCAGCACCAGGGGCTTGCCCCGGCTGCTGCCGTATTTCCCGTTGCCGGTGGGTGGGTCGGCCTTGGCCACCCGGGCCTCGACCCGGCGCCGGGCAGAGCGGGCCTCCTCGCGCAGGACGGTCACCAGTGCCGCCCCGGCGATGCCCAGGCCGCCACCGCCGTACACGGCCCCGGTGGCCAGTCGCCGCGCTCTGCTCGCTCGTGTCACCCCGCCCGCCTTCCGGTCCCGCTCCCGCCCGCGGCCTGCGGGGGAAATCCACCTGCAGGCTAGCCACCACCTACCGTGGGGCCGTGGCTGACCGCACCGACCTCACCCCGACGGACGACCCGGCCCGCCAGCAGCAGATCGTCGACGTCCTCGTCGACGCCTTCGCCGATCTGATGGCCGCCGACGCCGACGCGTTCCGGACCAAGTTCCGGAAGATGGCCGCGGACCCGTTCGCCTTCTACCGCGGCTCCGCCTGCCTGTTCTACGCCGACATGGCAGCCATCGAGGACCGCTGGTGCGACGAGCGGACGTCGCGGGTGTGGATCCAGGGGGACCTGCACGCGGAGAACTTCGGCACCGCGATGGACGGTGACGGCCGGATCGTCTTCGGCGTCAACGACTTCGACGAGGCCTATCTCGGGCACGTCAGCTGGGACCTGCGCCGCTTCGCCGCCAGTTTCGCCCTGCTCGCCTGGCGCAAGGCCCTCGGCGACGACGTCATCGCCGACGTGCTGCGCTGCTACCTCGAGTCCTATCTGGACCAGGTGACGGCTTTCACCCGCTCGGACGAGGACCGCGCCTTCGCCCTGGTCCGGGAGAACACCGTGGGCGCCGTGCACGACGTCGTCCTGGCCACGACCGCCCGTACCCGGTCGGCGCTCCTGGACCGGATGACGGTCGTCGAGGGCTACGTGCGGCGGTTCGCCGACACGTCCCGCAACCGGCGGCTCGAGGACGACGAGCGGGACCGGGTGCTGGCCGCGGTCGACCGCTACCGGGAGACGCTGCCGGCCGGCAACTGGCGGCGGGAGGTCGCCTTCGACGTCAAGGACGTCATCGGCACCGGTGGGTTCGGCATCGGCAGCGCCGGGCTGCCCGCCTACAACGTGCTGCTGGAGGGCTACGACCAGGCGCTGGAGAACGACGTCGTGCTCTCCCTCAAGCAGGGCAACGTGCCCGCGCCCAGCCGGGTGGTCACCGACCCCGGGATCCGGGCGCACTTCGAGCACGAGGGCCACCGGACGGCGATCAGCCAGCGGGCCCTGCAGGCGCACGCCTCGCCGTTCATCG
>JAOPWG010000503.1 GCA_025965775.1 Modestobacter sp.
AACCTGATCGGCATGGGCGTCCTGCCGCTGCAGTTCCCCGAGGGGCAGAACCGCGAGTCGCTGGGCCTGACCGGCGACGAGGAGTTCACCATCACCGGCGTCACCGCGCTGAACGACGGCACGGTCCCGCGCACGGTGAAGGTGACGGCCGGCGACGTGGAGTTCGACGCGCGCGTGCGGATCGACACCCCCGGTGAGGCGAACTACTACCGCAACGGCGGGATCATGCAGTACGTGCTGCGGTCCCTCCGCGGCTCCGTCCCGGCCTGACCGGCCGGGATCGACGGGCGGGCTGACAGATGGACCTGGGCCTGGGCGGTCGCGGATACCTGCTCACCGGCGCGAGCCGCGGGCTGGGCCTGGCGACCGCCCGGGCCCTCGTCGACGACGGGGCCCGCGTGCTCGTCAGTTCGCGGTCGGCGGCGTCCGTGGACGCCGCCGTCGCCTCCCTCGGTGGGGCGCCGGCGGCGTCCGGGCTGGCCGCCGACCTGGCCTCCCCGGAGGCGGCCGGCACGCTGGTCGACACTGCCCGGGCCCGGCTGGAGCGGCTCGACGGTGCGCTGATCTCGGTCGGCGGGCCGGCGCCGGGCAGCGTGCTGGAGGCCACCGAGGACGACTGGCGGGCCGCGGTCGACTCGGTCCTGCTGGGCACCATCCGGCTGGTGAAGGCGCTGGTGCCGGCCCTGGGCGACGGCGCGGCCATCGGGCTGGTGCTGTCCACCTCGGTGCGCCAGCCCATCCCGCACCTGGCCATCTCCAACGGGCTGCGGCCCGGGCTGGCGATGACGGCCAAGGCGCTGGCCGACGAGCTCGGCCCCCGTGGGATCCGGGTGTTCGGTCTGCTCCCGGGCACGATCGCCACCGACCGGATCACCGAGATCGAGGCCGCGTCCGCTGACCCCACCGCCATGCGGGCCGACACCGAGGCCGGCATCCCGCTGCGCCGGGTGGGCCGGCCGGAGGAGTTCGGCCGGGTGGCCGCCTTCGCCCTCTCCCCCGCCGCGTCCTACCTGACCGGCGTGATGCTGCCCGTCGACGGCGGCTTCTCCCGGTCCCTCTGATGGACGTCCACATCCGAGGGTGCGCCGCCTGGCTGGGGGGTCAGCCGCAATCGATCGAGGCTCAACCCCCACCACCCCGGCTGACCCCGGGCCGGTGGGCGAGGCGGTGACGGCGGATCCGGTGCTCGTGGCCTGCGCACACGGCACCCGTAACCCCACCGGGCGCCGGCTGATCGCCGAGCTCGCGCTGGCCGCGCGGTCGCTGCGGCCGGGGCTGCAGACCACCGCCGCGTTCGTCGACGTCCAACCGCCGACGGTCGTCGACGTGGTGGCGGGTCTCAAGGCCGCGGGCACCCCGGCGATCGTCGTCCCACTGCTGCTGTCCGGCGGCTACCACGTGCACGTCGACATCGCCGGGGCGGTGGCCGCGCACGATCGCGCGCTGGCCGCACGGCCGCTGGGGCCCGACATCCGGCTGGCCGCCGTGCTGCTGGACCGGCTGCGGTCGGCCGGGGAGGACCCGCGGGACCCGAACACCGCGGTGGTCCTGGCCGCTGCCGGGTCCTCCGACCCGCGCGCAGTGGCCGACGTGGAGGACACCGCGGACCTGCTGCAGCGCGACTGGGCCGGTCCGGTGACCACCGGCTACGGCTCGGCCGCCCTGCCGACCGTCCCGGACGCCGTCGCCGCGGCTCGCCGGGCAGGCGCCGAGCGGGTCGTCGTCGCCGCGTACCTCCTGGCGCCGGGGCACTTCCACGGCAAGCTCATGGCGGTCGGCGCCGAGCTGGTGACCGCCCCGCTGCTACCCGACGACCGGATCGCCGCCGTCCTGCTCGACCGCTACGACGAGGCGCTCGCAGCGGGCGGGGCCTCCGCGCTCTCCTGAGCGAAGAGCCTGCGCCGATCAGGGGCCGGTGGCGACCGGGCGGTCCGGGTCCGCCGACCACTGCGACCACGACCCCGGCCACAGCGCCGCATCCACCCCGGCCGCCGCGAGCGCCGCCACCTCGTGCGCGGCGAAGACCCCGGACCCGCAGTACACGCCGACTGCCGCCCCCGGCCGCACGCCGAGAGTGGCGAACCGCTCGGTGAGTACAGCCGCTGGAAGGAACCGCCCGTCGGCGTCCAGCAGATCGGTGCTGGGTGCGCTGACCGCGCCGGGCACGTGCCCGGCCCGCGGATCGACCGGCTCGACCTCCCCGCGGAAGCGCTCGCCGGCGCGGGCGTCGAGCAGCACCCCGCCGCCGCCCGGCAGCGCCGCTGCGGCGTCCGCGTCGAGGACCGGCATCTCCCCGCCGGTCAGCACCACGTCACCCGGCGCGGGGACGACGTCGCCGGCCTCCACCGGCCCCCCGGCCGCGGTCCAGGCCGCGAGCCCACCGTCCAGGAGCAGCACCGCCGAGACCCCCGCCCAGCGCAGCAGCCACCATGCCCGGGCGGCCGCCGTCCCCGGTCCGGAGTCGTAGACCAGCACCCGCGAGCCGGCCGAGACGCCCCACCGCCGGGCAGCTGCTTGCAGTGCCTGTACCGACGGCAGTGGGTGACGTCCCTCGGCCGCGGTGGCCGGTCCGGACAGCTCGGCGTCGAGGTCGACGTAGACCGCGCCCGGCAGGTGGCCCTCGAGGTACCGCTCGCGGCCCCGGTCGTCACCGAGGGCCCAGCGGACGTCCAGCAGGACCAGCCCCTCGGGTTCGGCGCGCAGCTCGGCCAGCAGGTCCGGGACGGCGGCGAGGACCCTCATCGGGCGGCCTGCAGCTCGGCGGTGAGCGCATCGACCGCTTCCGGGCGGCCGTGGTACTGAGCCGGCGTGGCCTGGAAGACGGCGATCTTCCAGCGACCGTCGTCCGCGACCGCAAGGAGGGTGTGGACGGCGTGCAGCCCCGGGTCCAGGTCGTCCCCGCCGACGGGCACCATCCCGGCCACCGCATGCAGCACCGCCACGCCCTCGGCGACGGGGCGGACGGACCGGACGAGACCGATGTAGGGCGGGGTGGGGTGGTCGGCGAACAGCCGGCGCAGGTCGGCGGCGATCGACAGCCGCCCGGAGTGCACCGTTCCGTCGAAGCCGACGATCTCGCCGTCGTCGGTGAAGCAGGCGCTCACGGACGCTCCGCTTCGCTGGTTCCAGCCCGCCAGGTACTGCGCGTACAACACCCGGATCTCGGCGTCCTCGGGATGGGCTGCGCTCACTGCTGGTCTCCTGCGGTTGGGACGGGCGGGACCCCAGTGACGCTAGTGCTCAGACGTCCTGGACGCGCTGTCTCCCCGCCGCCGGCCACGGACGGAGCCGGTCAGAAGGCCGCGATGTGCTCCGCCACGACGCCGCCGTCGCGCACCGTGATGTGCCAGACGCGGACGTCCTTGCCCCCGATGTGGTCCTTCTCGTGGAAGCGGACCATCTCCGCCAGCCGGCTGCCGTGACCGCGCACCAGGAGCGGGTCGCCCCCGAGGTCGATCGTGAACTCGGTGTCGCCGAGGAAGCCGTCCAGCGCGTCCTGCCCGCCGGCGGCCGAGGAGGTCACGGGATAGGGCAGGCCGGAGATGACCGGCTGCCGGATGTCACCGGTCATGGCTACCTCGACTCGGTCGGGTCTTGCGGGCTGGAGCCCCTCCGCTGGACAAGGTCCCACGACGGCCCCGCGACGTCCACGCCCGCCGGTCCGCCGTCCGCTACACGCCCGCCGTCTGGCTGCGTCCCTCCGGGGAGAACTGCGTCCGGTACAGGTCGGCGTAGTAACCGCCCAGGGCCAGCAGCTCCAGGTGGGTCCCGGACTCCACGATCTGGCCGCCCTCGACCACCAGGATCTGGTCGGCGTTGCGGATGGTGGACAGCCGGTGGGCGATCACCAGCGAGGTCCGCCCGGACAGCGCCGTGTCCAGGGCGTGCTGGACGGCGACCTCGGACTCGCTGTCCAGGTGCGCGGTGGCCTCGTCCAGGATCACGATCCCCGGGCCCTTGAGCAGCACCCGGGCGATGGCCAGTCGCTGCTTCTCGCCACCCGACATCCGGTAGCCGCGGTCGCCGACCACGGTGTCCAGCCCGTCGGGCAGCGAGGCCACCAGCTCCGCGATCCGGGCCCCGGTGAGCGCGGCCCACAGCTCCTCGTCGGTGGCCTCGGGGCGGGCGTAGCGGAGATTGGCGCCGATCGTGTCATGGAACAGGTGCGCGTCCTGGCTGACCACGCCGATCGAGGCGCGCAGCGAGTCGCTGGTGGCCTGCCGGACGTCCAGGCCGCCCACCCGCACGGTGCCGCCGGTCGCGTCGTAGAGCCGGGGCACCAGGTTGGCGATGGTGGACTTGCCGGCACCCGAGTGGCCGACCAGCGCCACCAGCTGACCGGGCTCGGCCCGGAAGGAGACGTCGCGCAGCACCGGGGTGGCCCCGCCGTGCTCGGGGACGGAGACGTCCTCCAGCGAGGCCAGCGAGACCTCGGCGGCGGCCGGGTAGCTGAAGGACACGTGCTCGAACTCGATCGACCGGTCGTCGGCCGG
>JAOPWG010000018.1 GCA_025965775.1 Modestobacter sp.
CGTTCGAGTCCCGCTACCTCGACGGGCTGATCGCGCCGTGGCCGGCCGGCGCCGACGTCTACGCCGCGCGCTCCCCCATCCACCACACCGACGCGCTGGACACCCCGCTGGCGGTGTTCCAGGGCGACGAGGACCGCGTCGTCCCGCCCGAGCAGGCCGAGATGATGGTCGCCGCGCTGCGGGACAAGGGCGTGCCGCACGCCTACCTGCTGTTCCCGGGCGAGCAGCACGGGTTCCGCAAGGCGGAGAACATCCGCGCCGCGCTGGACGGGGAGCTGTCCTTCTACGCACAGGTGCTGGGGTTCGAGCTGCCGGCCGAGGAGGGCATCGAGCCGATCGAGGTGGTGCGATGACACGGTCGTCCTGTCGGAGGACACCGCGGCCAGGTGCCGTGCCCCTGTGGCGTGGAGCCGCTTCCCACCCTCCTCGGGGAACCCTCCGGGCCCCCGCTCGTCGGGCTAGACCTCCAGGACGGTGGGGATGATCATCGGGCGGCGGCGGTAGGTGTCCGACACCCACTTGCCGACCGTCCGGCGGATCACCTGGGACAGCCGGTGCGGGTCGACGTCGTCGTCGGCCAGCGCACGGGCGAGGTTGTCCTCCACCAGGCCGAGGACGGCGTCGAAGGCCGCCGGGTCGTCGGAGAACCCGCGGGTCGACAGGTGCACCGGGCGCACGATCGTGCGGGTCGAGGGCTCGACGACGACCGTGAGCGCCACGAAGCCCTCGTCGCCGAGGATCCGCCGGGCCAGCAGCGATTCCTCCCCCACGTCACCGACGTTGAGGCCATCGACGTAGACGTTGCCGATCGGCACGCTGCCCACGATCGAGGCCTTGCCGTCGACCAGGTCCACGACGACGCCGTCCTCGGCGAGCAGGATGCGGTCGGCGGTCATCCCGGTCTGCTCGGCCAGCGCGGCGTGCGCCCGCAGGTGCCGCCACTCCCCGTGCACCGGCATCAGGTACCGCGGCCTGGCCACGTTGAGAAGGGTGCGCAGCTCCCCGGCCGGCGCGTGCCCGGAGACGTGCACCATGGCCGTCTCCTTGTGCACCACGGTGGCCCCGAGCCTGGCCAGGCCGTTGATGACCTTGTAGACGGCGGTCTCGTTCCCCGGCACCAGCGAGGACGCCAGGATGATCGTGTCGCCGGCCTCGATGGTGACCTGGTGGTGCTGACCGCGGGCCATCCGGCCCAGCGCCGACAGCGGCTCGCCCTGGGACCCGGTGCTGATCAGCACCACCTGCTCCGGCGGCATGGCGGTCGCTTCGTCCAGGCGCACCATCAGCCCGGGCGCCACGCGCAGCAGACCGAGGTCCTGGGCCACGCCCATGTTGCGGACCATCGAACGGCCCACCAGCGCCACCTTGCGCCCGTGCTTGACCGCGCAGTCGAGGACCTGCTGGATGCGGTGCACGTGGCTGGCGAAGCTGGAGACGATCAACCGCTGCGACGCGCGCTCGAACACCGAGTCCAGTACCGGGCCGATGTCGCGCTCGGAGGTGACGAAGCCGGGCACCTCGGCGTTGGTGGAGTCCGACAGCAGCAGGTCGATGCCGGCCGTGCCCAGCCGGGCGAAGGCGGCCAGGTCGGTGAGCCGCCCGTCCAGCGGCAGCTGGTCCATCTTGAAGTCGCCGGTGTGCACCAACGTGCCGGCCGGGGTGTGCACGGCGACGGCCAGCGCGTCGGGGATCGAGTGGTTGACGCAGATGAACCCGGTGTGGAACGGGCCGGCCACGTGGTCGTCGCCGGCGGCCACCTCGACCAGCACCGGGTCGATCCGGTGCTCCCGCAGCTTGGCCGAGACCAGGGCGAGGGTGAACCGGGAACCCACCAGCGGGATGTCCGCCCGCAGGCGCAGCAGGTAGGGGATGGCGCCGATGTGGTCCTCGTGCCCATGGGTGAGGACGACGGCGGCGATGTCGTCCAGCCGGTGCTCGATCACCCCGAAGTCGGGCAGGATCAGGTCGACGCCGGGCTGCTCGGCCTCGGGGAAGAGCACCCCGCAGTCGATGACCAGCAACCGGCCGTCGAACTCCAGCACCGCCATGTTTCGGCCGATCTCGCCCAGCCCGCCCAGCGCCACGACCCGCAGGGCGCCCGGCGGCAGCGGCGGGGGCGCCGGGAGGTCGAGGTGCGGCTGGGTGGCGGGAACCGGGTGGGCCGCCGTCACAGGGCGACCCCGCCGGCGAGGAGGTCGCGGCGCAGCTGGGCCACCTGCTCGGGGGTGGCGTCCACCAGCGGCGGGCGGACCGGCCCGGAGGGGAGACCCAGCTCATTCAGCGCGGCCTTGATCATGATGGTGCCCTGGGTGCGGAAGACGCCGGTGTAGACCGGCAGCAGGCTCTCGTTGACCGCCCGCGCCTTCACCAGGTCGCCGGACTCCACCGCGGCGATCAGCTCGGACAGGCGTGGCCCGACGAGGTGGCCGACGACGCTGACGACGCCGACCGCGCCCACCGCCAGCAGCGGCAGGTTGAGCATGTCCTCACCGGAGTAGTAGGCGAGGTCGGTACGGGCCATCGTCCACATGACGGCGCCGAGGTCGCCCTTGGCGTCCTTGACCGCGACGATGTTCGGGTGCTCGGCGGCCCGCACGAGGGTCTCCACCTCGATGGGAACCACCGAGCGTGGCGGGATGTCGTAGAGCATCACCGGCAGCTCGGTGGCGTCGGCCACCGCGGTGAAGTGCCGGAGCAAACCGGCCTGCGGTGGCTTGTTGTAGTACGGGGTGACGACCAGTAGCCCGTGCGCGCCGAGCCGGGCGGCCGCCTGGGCCTTCTCGATGGAGTGGGCCGTGTCGTTGGTGCCGACGCCGGCGACCACGGTTGCCCGGTCGCCGACCGCGTCGAGCACCGCCTCGAGGACGGCGTGCTGCTCGCCGTCGCTGATCGTGGGCGACTCCCCCGTCGTCCCGAGCACGACCAGCCCGTCGTGGGCCTGCCGGTCGACCAGGTGCGCGGCCAGCTCCTGGGCGCCGGCGAGGTCGATCGTGCCGTCCTCCGCCAAGGGGGTGACCATGGCCGTGAGCACGCGCCCGAACGGTCGGACCGGGTCGACGGAAGGGACGCTCGACATGGGTCCACGCTACCGGCGGTCGGTCGCCCCGCGGTCGGGGACCGCCGGCGTCCCGAAGGACGCGGGCGACGGCCACGACCAGTCGTGCGTCTCCCCACCACCCACGGCTCCGGCGCGGACCCACCGGGTGACGGCGTACCGCAGACCGGTGGTGGAGACCGACCACCCCGCGGCCGGCATCCGGGAGCTGCGCTGCCACTGCGTGTCGAGGGCCGGCGCCCACGTGTCGGCCGGGAACCGGGCGTCGATCTCGGTGACGACGAGCGCCGAGGCGTGCGGCAGGAAAGCGGCGTAGACGCTGGCGCCGCCGATCACCCAGACGTCCCCGTGGGCCGCGAGCACCTCCTCCGGGGAGCCGGCGACCTGCACGCCCTCGACCGGCGGTGCCATCCCGGTGCTCAGCACGACGTTGGTCCGGCCGGGCAGCGGCCGGGCCCGGGCCGGCAGGGACTCCCAGGTCCGCCGGCCCATGACGACGGTCGACCCGAGCGTGAGGGCACGGAACAGCCGCAGGTCCTCGGGCAGGTGCCACGGCAGGGTGCCGTCGACGCCGAGGCAGCGGTCCTGGGCCTGGGCCCAGATCAGCTGGACGCTCACACGGCCACGGCGCCCTTGATGGCCGGGTGGGGGTCGTAGTCGAGCAGCCGGAAGTCCTCGTAGGCGTACTCGAACAGGGAGGGCGCCGGGGCGATCTCCAACCGGGGGAAGGGCCGCACCTCCCGGCTCAGCTGCTCCCGGACCTGGGGCAGGTGGTTGTTGTAGATGTGGCAGTCACCGCCCACCCAGATGAACTCGCCCGGCTCGAGACCGACCTGCTGGGCCACCATCCTGGTGAGCAGGGCGTAGCTGGCGATGTTGAACGGGACGCCGAGGAAGAGGTCGGCGCTGCGCTGGTACAGCTGGCAGGACAGCCGCCCGTCCGCCACGTAGAACTGGAAGAGGGCGTGGCACGGCGCCAGCGCCATCTCCGGCAGGGCACCCACGTTCCAGGCCGACACGAGCATCCGCCGGGAGTCCGGGTCCGAGCGCAGCGTCGACAGGACGTTCGCGATCTGGTCGACGGTCCCGCCGTCCGGCGTGGGCCAGGACCGCCACTGCACCCCGTAGACCGGCCCGAGGCTTCCGTCCTCGGCGGCCCACTCGTCCCAGATGGAGACGCCGTTCTCCTGCAGCCACGCCACGTTGCCGTCCCCGCGCAGGAACCACAGCAGCTCGTAGGCGATCGACCGGAAGTGCACCTTCTTCGTGGTCACCAGCGGGAAGTCGCGGGACAGGTCGTAACGCACCCGCTCGCCGAACAGGCTGAGGGTGCCGACGCCGGTCCGGTCCTCCTTCGGGGTCCCGTGCTCCAGCACCCGGCGCAGCAGGTCCTCGTACTGCTCGTCCCGCTCCTGCGTCACCCTGGACTCCCGCGTCGATGCTCGTGCGTGCCGATCCTCCTCCACGATGCCAGGTGCGGGATCGCCTCCTCGACCGGCCCGGCCCACGCGCCGTACGGCGACCGCGCGGCCGCCGCCCCGCAGGCGGGTTGACCCGGCCTCCGCCGGTCAGCCGCCGAGCTGGAGCACCGCGACCGCCAGGTCGCCGGCAAGGTCGCCGCGCGCGGCGACCGCGACGTGCTCGAGCTCCATCCAGTCGGCCATCAGCCGCAGTTCGGCCGCCAGGTGCACGCTCACCTCGGTGCAGTCCACGCCCAGCTCGGCGTACGCGGACTGCACCCGCAGCACACCGGCCTGCCGGTCGGCCTTCAGGTCGACCCGGGCGACGAGCCTGTCGCCGAGCAGGAACGGCAGCACGTAGTACCCGTGTACCCGCTTGGCGGCCGGGGTGTAGATCTCGATGCGGTAGCGGAAGCCGAAGATGCGTTCCACCCGGGGCCGCTCCCACACCAGCGAGTCGAACGGGGTCAGCAGCGCCCGTGCGCGGACCCAGCGGGGCCGGCGCGCCTGCGGGTCCAGCCAGGCCGCGCGGTCCCACCCGACGACCTCCACCGGCACGATCTCGCCGCCCTCGGCCAGCTCGCCGATCGCGGTGCGGACGTCGGTCGCCCGGAGCCGGAAGTAGTCGGCGAGGTCGCGCTCGGTGCCCACGCCCAGCGCGCGGGAGGCGGTGCGCACCAGCTCGCGGATGGCGTCCGCCCGGTCGGGCGTGGGCGCCTGCACGACCTCGGGGGGCAGCACCCGCTCGGTCAGGTCGTAGACCCGCTCGAACCCTGCCGTCCGGGAGCGGGCGGTGAGCACCCCGGTGAAGAACAGGTACTCCAGCGCCACCTTGCCGGCGTGCCAGTTCCACATCGTCCCGGGCCGGTTCGGACGCGGCTCGAGCAGCTGGCCGGCCTTGAGCGGGCCGCCCTCGCGGACCCGGGCGAGCACCTCGGCCACGTACCCGGGTCGCTCCCGCTGGAGCCGGAGCATCGAGCCCCAGGCGTGCTCCTCGGCCGCGGCCATCTTCCAGCGCAGGAGCGGGTGCAGCCGGACCGGCAGGAACGACGCCTCGTGCGCCCAGTACTCGAACAGGTCGCGCCGGCGCCCGGCGAGCGCGTCCAGAGCGCCCCGCGGGTAGGGGCCCAGGCGGCTGAACGCCGGCAGGTAGTGCGACCGGGACAGCACGTTCACCGAGTCGATCTGGACGACGGCCAGCCGGTCGACCGTCCGCTTGAGCTGCCGGGTGCCGACCGGTCCGGTGGGCCGCGGGTCGGCGAACCCCTGGGCGCCCAGGGCGATGCGCCGCGCCAACGCCGGCGGCAAGCGCTCCGCAGGTCTGTGCACGGACCGAGATCTTGCCGTGGGGGTCCGACACGGGCCCGCCTAGGCTGCTGGCGTGGACCTGTCCCCGCTCCGCCCCGGTCCTAGTGGCCGGGCGGAGGCGTCGGTGCGCCCGGCGGCGCCGGGCGACGCCGCGCACATCGCCCGCGTCCAGGTGGTCACCTGGCGGACCGCGTACCGCGCCGTCCTCCCGGCTGCCGTGCTCGACGAGTGGGACGACGACGCCGCCGCGGCAGCCTGGCGGGTCGCCGTCCTCCGACCACCCACGCCTGCGCACGGCGTGCTGGTCGCCGAGGATTCCGGGACGCTGGTCGGCTTCGCCGCGTACGGCCCGGCCGAGCTGACGACCGGGGAGCTGCCCTCGGTCGAGGGACCCACCACCGAGGTCGGCGCACTGCTGGTCGAGCCGCGCTGGGGCCGCCGGGGGCACGGCAGCCGCCTGCTGGCCGCCCTCGCCGACGTCGCCCGCGCCGCGGGCGTCCGCCGGCTGCAGATCTGGTTGCCGGAGGCGGACCGGGTCACCGTGGCGTTCCTGGCCGGTGCCGGCTGGGCCCAGGACGGCTGGGTGCGCGCGCTCGACACCGGGACGAGCACGATCCGCGAGGTCCGCTGGCACACCCTGCTGGACGACGGACCCGCCGACGAGATCGACGAGCGAGGAGCGGAGTGACCTTCCAGGGCTTCCCGGACGACGGACTGGTGTTCTACGAGGGCCTCGAGGCCGACAACAGCCGGACCTACTGGATGCAGCACCGGGCCGCCTACGACACGGCGGTCCGAGCACCCCTGCAGGCCCTGGTCGACGAGCTGGCTCCGGAGTTCGGCACCCCCAAGGTGTTCCGCCCGTACCGGGACGTGCGCTTCAGCAACGACAAGACGCCCTACAAGACCCACCAGGGGGCCGTCCTGCACCCGGACGGGGCAGGCGTGGGATCGGTCTACATGCAGGTGTCCGCCGACGGCCTGCGTGTGTCGGGTGGCTGCTGGCGCCTGCAGCCCGACCAGGTCGAGCGCTACCGCCGGGCGGTGGCCGACGACCTGCAGGGCCCACGGCTGCTCGCCGAGGTCGATCGGCTGCGCGCGCTGGACTGGGGCATCGAGGGCGAGCGGTTGATCCGGGCTCCGCGTGGATGGCCGGCCGACCACGAGCGCATCGAGTTGTTGCGTCACAAGTCGTTGCACGCCGTCCAGAGCTGGGAGCCCGCGGACTGGTTGCACGAACGCAGCGCCCTGGACCGGGTCCGGGACGCCTGGCGGGAACTGCGTGCCCTCAACGCTTGGCTGGCGGACAACGTCGGGGCCACGACGGCCCCGCCCGACCGCCGCCGCTGAGCGAGGGCCGTTCGCCCCGCTGGGCACACCAGGGAGACGCCCGACACCTGCAGTGAACGAGCGAACCTGCCCGGTCACGCCGTCACCAAGGGGTGTCGTCCGGTCTTCTCCCGCCGCCGTGGGCGTGCGTACCCTCCGCCGGACCAGCGCACGTCACCGTACGGGGGACGACATGCCTGCTCCGGTCGCTTCGCTCCGCCCTGCTCACGCAGCTCGACGCGCTGCCCTGACCACCGGCGCCGTCTTGGCACTGGTCGTCCTGCTGCCCGGGTCCGCGAGCGTGGCGGCCGGGCCACCGGGGGTCGCTCCGCCCGCCGCTGCCGCCGCGCCCTGTACAGCCCCGCCGGCCGGCACCACGACCCTGGACCCGACCGTTGACACCTGGGTGGGCAGCGACGCCACTACGGCCAACCACGGCTCGGAGACGTCGCTCTACTCGGTGACCGCGACCCCGACGAAGGTCAGCTATCTGAAGTTCGACCTGACGGGCCTCGCGGGGAGAACCCTCACGGGTGCGCGCCTCACCGTTCAGACGACCAGCGGCTCGTCGTCCGGTTCGCCGAGCGCCCAGACCGTCTACACGGTGGCGGACTCGAGCTGGTCCGAGACGACCATCACCTACGCGAACGCACCGGCCCCGGGTACCAAGGTCATCGGCAGCGTCCCCGGCGGGAGTGCGGCGCGCACGGCCTACACGGTGACGCTCACGCAGGCTGACCTGCAGAGCGCCGTCGGGGGGCAGTTCACCCTGGCCATCAAGGGGGCCGCAGCCGACGCCTTCTATGTGAACTCCAGGGAGGCCACGGCAGGGGCCAAGCCGCAGCTGCTGCTGACCACCGGCTGATCCGGCCCCGGCCGTCCGGCAGTCCCGGCCTGTGCCGGCCTGTGCCGGCCTGCTGGACCGCGCCCCTAGCCCGGCGATCCTGGGCCGGATGCGGCCGGTTGCGGACCGGGGTCCTCCGGGCCGGCAGGTGCG
>JAOPWG010000026.1 GCA_025965775.1 Modestobacter sp.
CGAGGCGATGCGGGTGGTCGGCGAGGCGAACAAGTACCTGTCGGACCAGGCGCCGTGGAAGCTCAAGGAGGACCCGGCCCGCCGGGACACCGTGCTGCACACCGCGCTGCAGGCGATCAAGGACTGCAACGCGTTGCTGACGCCCTTCCTCCCGCACTCCTCGCAGCAGGTGCACGAGCTGCTGGGCGGCACGGGCGTCTGGTCGGTGGCGCCGGAGGTCCACGAGGTCACCGACCTGGACGACGGCTCGCCGTACCCGATCATCACCGGCCCGTACGACCGTGGGCAGGCGGTCTGGGGATCCACGCCGCTGCCGGCCGCGGGCACGCCGCTGGCACCGCCGAAGCCGGTCTTCACCAAGCTGGACGACTCGGTGGTGGCCGAGGAGATCGCCCGGCTCGAGGAGGCCGGCCAGGGCGGCCGGAGGGACGGCGAGGCGTGAGCCGGCTCGCGGGCCCACGCCGCGGCACAGCGGCCGAGCGCCGATGAGCCGGTCGGCGTCCTCCCGGGCCAACCGTCGGGGCGAGCCGCCGCCGTCCCCCGAGCCGTTGCCGGCGCCGGCGGTCGACAGCCACACCCACTTCGACATCGCGGTGGGCGGCGAGGACCGGCACCCCACCGATGCGGAGGTGGACGAGGAGATCGCCGCCGCGGTGGCCGTCGGCGTCCCGCGGCTGGTCCAGGTGGGGGTGGACGTCGAGTCCTCGCGCTGGTCGGCCGACCTCGCGGCCCGGCACCCGAACGTGCTGGCCGCGGTCGCGCTGCACCCGAACGAGGCCGGCGCCGGCGCGGCCAGCGAGACGGCGCTGACCGAGATCGACCGGCTGGCCGCGCAGCCCCGGGTACGGGCGGTCGGGGAGACCGGCCTGGACCGCTACCGCACCGGCGAGGACGGCTGGCCGGCACAGGAGGCCTCCTTCCGCGCGCACATCGACATCGCCAAGCGGCACGGCATCGCGCTGGTCATCCACGACCGCGACGCCCACGACGACGTGCTGCGCGTGCTGAAGGACGAGGGCGCCCCCGAGCAGACCGTGCTGCACTGTTTCTCCGGTGATGCGAGCTTCGCCCGCCGCTGCATCGACCGCGGCTACGTGCTGTCCTTCGCCGGCACGGTGACCTTCGGCAACGCCGGGTACCTGCGGGAAGCCGCCGCGCTGACCCCGCTGGACCAGCTGCTGGTGGAGACCGATGCGCCCTTCCTCACCCCCGCCCCGCTGCGCGGGCGGCCCAACTCCGCCCGGCTGGTGCCGCACACGGTGCGGGCGCTGGCGGAGGTCACCGGGACGCCGCTGGAGCAGTTGTGCGCCGCGCTCACCGCGAACGCCGAGCGGGTCTTCGGCAGCTGGGAGTAGTCCCTTCCGGCCAAGGGCCGATCCGTGACACCGGCGCGGGGTCCGGAGGACTCCCGCCGGAGGCGCGGGCAAGGCTCAGTTCGGCAGGGGAACGGCTCCTGGCCGCGGTGTCGTCCGCGAGGACGACGATGTGCACGGGTTCCTGGCGGGGACTCGGGCAACGGCTCCACGCAACTGGCGGACGGCCGTTGGTGGCGGTGTCGTCCGAGAGGACGACAATGACACCGTGGGTCGCCTGATCGCTGTCGTACTCTTCGTCGCCCTGATCGCACCTGCTGTGCTGCTCGCCCGCGGCTGGTCGCTGGCTGCCGGCCGACGCGCAGTCGCCGGGGCCGCGGTCGAGTTCGTGGCGCCCACGTCCGCCGGCGCCGACCAGCTCACACGGCAGGCCACGCACGGCCGGCGGGTGCGGCGGCTCGGCCTGGTGCTGGGCCTGGCCGCCGTGGTCGTCAGCGTCGTGCTGTTCGCCGAGGCATCGGTCTTCCTGTGGCTGCCTGCGCTGGCCACCGGTCTGCTGCTCGGCGTCCTGCTGGCCGAGGTCACCCGCTCGCGGCCGCGCTGGGCCGTCGTCACGCCGCCCCAGCACCCTCGGCGGCGGGACCAGATGTCCCTCCCGCTGCTGTGGACGATGCGCGCGGCCGTCGCCGGCGAGGTGCTGACCGCCGTCCTGCTGGCCGGTTCCCTGGACCGGGCGGTGACCATCACCGCGCTGGTCGTGCCGCTGGTCGCCTGGGCGCTGGCGGAGGTCGCGCTCCTGCGCGTGCTGGTCCGGCCGCTGCCGGCCGAGGGCGCCGACGTCCCGGTCGACGAGGCGCAGCGCACCTGGACCGCACACCTCGTGGTGGCCGCAGCCAGCGTGCTCGCGCTGCTCCCGCTGGGCAGCCTGCTGCTGGTCGCCGGTATCGACCTCGGGGACAACGTGGGCGGCGACGGCGCCGGACTGGTGCCGGTGGCCCTGGTGGCCGGCGGCTTCTCCGCCCTCTCCGCCGGGCTGGCGGTGGCCGGCTACCTGCTCACCTGGTTGCGCCCGGTGCGCCACACCAGCCGGGCCCTCGCCGGCTGAGCCGCCGGCCGGCACCGGCCGGGCCTGCGGACGCGGGTGAGGGCGCCGGCGCCTCCCGTTCCGAACTCTTTCGTGTGGTAATACCCACGGCTGATCAGTCCTACGGTGGCCCGTTTCACCGCGTGTGCATCACGGTGCGTGTCGGCGCGCCTGCGCAGCGACTTGTCGACTCAACGCTTTACTGCTGTTGCACGGTTGTCTTACGTACCGCGTTCGTTATCGTGTCGTGACCGACCAGCCGGGGTGGGGAACGCCCAGGCGATCGGCCCGGAAAACCCTGGGCCGGACACCGTCGGGGCGCATGACGACGGCCGCCGCCTCCGAGCTGGGGTCTGTGGACTGCTGCCCACGTTCCCCTGCCCGGACCTGTGACCTGTGGATGTGTTGTGCGCCGATCACTGAAGCTCAGTCTCTTCGTCCTGGTCCTGATGGGCCTGGTGGGCGGTTCCTTCGCCTATTTCCTCGCCCGGAAGACGGTGACCCTCACCGTCGACGGCCAGTCGCGCGAGGTGAGCACCTACGCCGCCACCGTCGGGGCGGTGCTCTCCGACGAGGGGCTGCGCCCGGCCGCGCACGACGTCGTCCTGCCGGCGACCGGTGCCGCGGTGGGCGACGGCGACACCGTCGTCCTCAACCGGGCCCGGCCGCTGGCGCTGACCGTCGACGGCGTCCACAGTGACGTCTACACGACCGCGCTGTCGGTGGACGGGGCGCTGGACGAGCTCGGCTACCGCGCCGACGACCTGGTGCTCTCGGCCAGCCGCAGCGAGCGTCTGCCGCTGGACGGCATGGACCTGTCGGTGC
>JAOPWG010000124.1 GCA_025965775.1 Modestobacter sp.
AGCACGGTGCGACCCCGCCGGGCGGCTCCGCTCGGCGCGCCTCCCGGGCGCCGCGGCCGGCCCGGGCGAGGCTCGGCCCCCGTGAAGGTCCAGCGCGAACGGCGCAACCGCCTCGGACTCGCCTTCATGATCACCCTGCTGGTGATCGTGGTCGGCCGGCTCGTCGTCCTGCAGGGGGTCGACGGCGCCGCCTACGCGCAGGCCGCCGAGGACTCGCGGATGCGCACGTTCCCCATCACCGCCATCCGCGGCGAGATCACCGACCGGGGCGGCAAGGTGCTGGCCTACTCGGTGCACGCCGAGCGGGTCGTGGCCGACCCCACAGTGGTGACCGACCCGGCGCGCACCGCGCTGGCGCTGACCACCCTGCTGGACGTCCCGGCCTCCGCGCTCACCGAGAAGCTCTCCCGCGTCGGGCGCTACGTGGTGCTGGCCGACAAGGTCTCCACCGACGTCACCGACCGCATCAAGGCGCTTCCGGCCGCCAGCCGGGCCGGCCTCTACTACGAAGAGGACCCGGTGCGCCTCTACCCGGCCGGCGCGGTCGCCGGGCAGGTGGTCGGTTTCGTCGGCAAGGACGGCGACGGGCTGGCCGGTGTCGAGCAGACCTTCCAGGACCAGCTGGCCGGCACCGACGGCAGAAAGCGCGTCGAGGTCGACGGCAGCGGCAACCCCATCCCCTCGGGCATCGACGACACCACCCCGGCCACCGACGGCGGGAAGGTCGCCCTCACCGTCGACGAGGACCTGCAGTACGTCGTCCAGCAGCGGCTGGACGCCGCGTGCGCCGACGGCGCGACCAGCACCGCCTCCGCGGTGGTGCTCGACGTGCACACCGGGGAGGTCGCCGCGATGGCGTCGTGCCCGGGCTACGACCCGGCGCACTACAACCAGACCGACCCGAACCTGCTCGGCAACGCCGCGATCTCCGACGTCTACGAGCCCGGCTCGGTGATGAAGGCGGTCACTCTGTCCGCGGCCATCGAGGAGGGCAAGGCCCAGCCGGACACCGTGCTGCAGGTGCCCGGACACATCCAGGCCGGGGACGCCGTCGTCACCGACGCCCACGACCACCCGCCGATCGGCTTCACCGTCACCGGCATCCTGGCCAAGTCCAGCAACGTCGGGGCGATCATGCTGGCCCGCGAGGTCGGCGACCAGAAGCTCGAGCAGTACCTGCGCGCCTTCGGTATCGGCTCGACGACCGGCATCGAGCTGCCCGGTGAGAGTGCCGGCATCCTGCAGGGTTCCGCGGACTGGACGCAGAGCCGGGCGGCCAACGTGCCGATCGGGCAGGGCGTCTCGGTGACCACCCTGCAGATGGCGTCGGTCTACCAGACCCTGGCCAACGGCGGGGTGCGCGTGCCGCCGCGGATCGTCAGCTCGGTCACCGCCGCCGACGGCACCGTCACCCCCGCCGCCCGCCCCCAGGGGACCCGGGTGGTCAGCACCGCCACCGCGGACAAGCTGACCTACATGCTCGAGGCCGTGGTCGGGAAGGGCGGCACCGCGCCCCTGGGCGAGGTCGACGGCTTCCGGGTGGTCGGCAAGACGGGCACCGCGCAGCGGGCCAACCCCGACTGCGGCTGCTACACCGGGGGTGGCTTCTTCACCACCTTCGTCGGCTACGCCCCCGCCGACGACCCCCAGTACGTGGTGGCCGTCGACCTGGAGCGGCCCACCAGCTCGGCCGAGGGCGGCCAGGTCGCCGCCCCGGTCTTCTCCGATGTCATGCGCTACGCCCTGACCGCCGGTGGCGTGGTGCCCTCCGGCGCGCCCCGCCCGGACTTCACCCTCACCGTCCCCTGACCCACCGGCCCGTCCCCCGGCCTCCGTCGCGGGCAGGCGTCGCCGTCGCGGCGACACGGGCGTCGACCGGTACGCCGGACGTGACCGGCCGCGCCGGTAGATTGGACACTCGTGAGCCCGACCGTCTCAGGGTCGGTGCCCCGGCCTGCGGGGACCCGCCCGCTCCCGCTCGCCGACCTCGGCGACCTGATCGGCGTCCCGGTGACCGGTGATGCCGGCACCGCCGTGTCCGGGGTCACCCTCGCCTCCGACGCGGTGCGGCCCGGCGACCTGTACGCGGCGCTGCCCGGCGCGCGCACCCACGGCGCGCGCTACGCCGCCGACGCCGCCGCCCGCGGTGCGGCCGCCGTCCTCACCGACACCACGGGGGAGGAGCTCGCCCGCGCCACCGGCCTGCCGGTCTGCGTGGTCCCCGACCCGCGCGTGCTGCTGGGCAGCGTGGCCGCCCGCGTGTACGGCTCGCCCAGCGACCATCTGGCCGTGCTGGGCGTCACCGGCACCAACGGCAAGACGACGACGGCCTTCCTCGTCGAGGCCGGCCTGGCCGCGGCGGGCTGGCCCAGCGGGCTGGTGGGGACCGTGCAGGCCCGCACCCGTGGCCGGGACGCCGCCGGCGCTCCGGTCACCACCGCGTTCCCCAGCGTGCGCACCACCCCGGAGGCTCCCGACCTGCATGCCCTGCTGGCCACCATGCTCGACTCCGGCGTGCGCGCGGTGGTCATGGAGGTCTCCAGCCACGCCCTGGTCCAGGGCCGGGTCGGCGGTGTCCGTTTCGCCGCCGCCGGGTTCACCAACCTCTCCCGCGACCACCTGGACTTCCACGGCGACGTCGAGAGCTACTTCGAGGCCAAGGCCCTGCTGTTCGACGGGCGGGCCGCGGTCGAGGTCGTCGACGTCGACGACCCGGCCGGTCGCCGGCTCGTGGGGCCCCGCACGGTGACGGTCTCCACCGCCGGCGCGCCCGGCGCGGACTGGTCGGCCACCGACGTGGCCGCGCTGCCCACCGGGGGCTCGACGTTCACCCTGAACGGCCCCGGCGACCGCAGCTGGCCGGCCCGCCTGCGCCTGCCGGGCAGCTTCAACGTCGCCAACGCGGTGCTCGCCGTCGCCCTGCTGGACGCCGTCGGGGTGCCGGTGGAGGCCGCTGTCGCGGGGCTCGCGGACACCGTCGTCCCCGGCCGGATGGAGCCGGTGGACGTCGGCCAGCCGTTCGTCGCCGTCGTCGACTACGCGCACACTCCCGACGCCGTCGCCACCGCCCTGGCTGCGCTGCGCGCTGCCACCCCCGGCCGGCTGCTCACCGTGCTCGGCTGCGGCGGTGACCGTGACCCGGGCAAGCGGGCGGCGATGGGCGCCGCCGCGGCCGCGGCCAGTGACCTGCTCGTCGTCACCGACGACAACCCCCGCTCGGAGGACCCGGCGGAGATCCGGCGGGCCATGCTCTCCGGTGTTCAGGACGTCCCCACCCACCGGCGCGCCGAGGTGCTCGACATCGGTGACCGGCGCGCCGCGCTGGCCGCTGCCGTGCGGGCGGCCCGGGCAGGGGACACGCTCCTCGTGGCCGGCAAGGGCCACGAGACCGGACAGGAGGTCGGGAGCCGCGTGCTGCCCTTCGACGACCGTGCAGTGCTCCGCGAGGTGCTCGCCGAGCTCCTCGCCGGCCCCGAGGTGACCGCGTGATCGCGCTGGACCTCGATGAGGTGGCGCAGGTGGTCGGCGGGGAGCTGGTGCTGCCGGCCGGCGCCGGCTCACCGGGAGCGGTGAGGGGTTCGGTCACCGTGGACTCCCGGGCCGTCGGCGCCGGGGACCTGTTCGTGGCGCTGCCCGGCGAACGCGTGGACGGCGCCGAGTTCGTGCCCGCCGCGGCGGCCGCCGGTGCGGTCGCCGCCCTGACGACCCGCCCCGACCCGTCGCTGCCCTGCGTGGTCGTCGCCGACCCGGTCCACGCCCTGGGCCGGCTGGCTGCGGTCGTGCACGAGCGCCTCACGGCGGCTGCTGGGCTCGTCACGGTGGGGGTCACCGGCTCCTCGGGCAAGACCTCGACCAAGGACCTGCTCGGCCAGGTGCTGGCCGTCGCCGGGCCCACGGTCAGCCCGCAGGGGTCGTTCAACAACGACATCGGCCTGCCGCTGACCGTGCTCAGCGCCGACGTGGCGACCCGCTTCCTGGTGCTGGAGATGGGCTCGCGTGGGCCGGGGCACATCGCCCGGCTCTGCGGCATCGCCCGGCCGCAGGTCGGTGTGGTGCTCAACGTCGGCTCGGCCCATCTCGGGGAGTTCGGCAGCGCCGACGTGATCGCCGCCAGCAAGGGCGAGCTGGTCGAGGCGCTGCCGGCCGGGGGCACCGCGGTGCTCAACGCCGACGACCCGCGGGTCGCCGGTATGGCCCACCGCACCCTGGCCCGGGTGGTCACCACGGGGGTGACGACGACGACCGCCGACGTGCGCGCCGTCGACGTCGAGCTCGACGACGCCGCGCGCCCCCGCATCACCCTCGCTGCCGGCGGGGGGGAGCACCCCGTCGCTCTGCGGGTCGTCGGCGCCCACCAGGTCGCCAACGCGCTGTCCGCGGCCGCCGCCGCCCTGGCCGCCGGCATGACCCCCGGCCAGGTCGCCGGTGCGCTGTCGGCCGCCGGACCGCGCAGCCGCTGGCGCATGGAGGTCACCCGCCGGACCGACGGCGTCACGGTCGTCAACGACGCCTACAACGCCAACCCCGAGTCCATGCGCGCCGCCCTGGCCGCACTGTCCCGGCTGGACGCCCGGCGGCGGATCGCCGTGCTCGGCGCCATGGGGGAGCTGGGCCCGGGCGCGGACGCCGCGCACACCCGGCTGGGCCGCGACGCCGTCCGCGCCGGGGTCGACGTGCTGGTCTCGGTCGGCCCGGACGCGATCG
>JAOPWG010000208.1 GCA_025965775.1 Modestobacter sp.
CGAGCTGGGGATGGTGGAGTCCAACCCCAAGCAGGACGGCCGCAACATGGTCATGGTGATCGCCCCGCACCGGAACCAGGTGGCCACCGACGCCGTCCGGCGCAGCGCGAAGGCCGAGAAGCACGCCGCGGCCGAGCAGTCCGCGCCCGCCGAGGCAGCACCGGCCGAGGCAGCACCGGCCGAGGCAGCACCGGCCGAGGCAGCACCGGCCGAGGCAGCACCGGCCCCCGCGCCGGAGCAGGCCCCGCAGGCCTGATCCGCGCTCCGCACCACCGCACCACCGAGACGCACCGGTGCGGGCGGCGACCCCTGCGGTCCTCGCCTGCGCCACACCAGACGACGAGGACCGAGGACATGCCGAAGAACAAGACCCACAAGGGCGCCGCCAAGCGCATCCGCGTCACGGGCACCGGGAAGCTGGTGGCTGAGCACACCAACAACCAGCACAAGTTCGAGCACAAGTCCTCGAGCCGGAAGCGCCGGATCTCCGGCACCGAGGTGCTGTCCCCGGCTGACACCAGCCGGATGAAGAAGCTCCTCGGTCTCTGAGACCGCCCACCCCGTAACGAGCAGACAGGAGCTTCCACGTGGCACGCGTGAAGCGGGCGGTCAACGCCCAGAAGAAGCGTCGTACGACCCTCGAGGCCGCCAGCGGCTACCGGGGCCAGCGGTCGCGGCTCTACCGCAAGGCCAAGGAGCAGCTCCTCCACTCCGCGACCTACAACTACCGCGACCGCAAGGTCCGCAAGGGTGACTTCCGCAAGCTGTGGATCACCCGCATCAACGCCGCGGCCCGCGCCAACGACATGACCTACAACCGGTTCATGCAGGGCCTCAAGCTGGCCGGCATCGAGCTGGACCGCAAGGTCCTGGCCGAGCTGGCCGTCAGCGAGCCGGCTGCCTTCGCCACGCTCGTGGAGTCCGCCCGGGCCGCGCTCGCCGCGAACCCCGAGGCGACCGGCGCTGCGGCCGCCTGAGCCGCACCCGCACCACTCCGGCGACGCCGTCGCCGGTGGGTCACCCCGACCCGCCGGCGACGGCGTCGCTCTGTCCCGCCCCGTCGACCGACGCGGCCCGTCGTTGGAGAGGAGCCGGCGTGAGCGAGCTGCTCACCGAGCGCTCGGCCCGGGTAGCCGCGGCGCGCAAGCTCACCCGCCGCAGCGGCCGGGACGATGCGCGAGCCTTCCTGGCCGAGGGACGGCAGGCGGTCAGCGAGGCCCTGGTCGAGGCGCGCACCGACCCCGACGCCGTCCGCGAGGTCTTCGTCACCGAGGCCGCCGCGGCGGCCCACCGGGAGTTGCTGGCCGGCACCCGGGTGCCGGTGCGCGTGGTCACCGACCGGGCCGCGGCGTCGCTGTCGGAGACGGTCACCCCGCAGGGGCTGGTCGCGGTCTGCGCGCTGCGGGACGTGCCGGCCGAGACCCTGGTCGCCGACCCGCCGCGCCTGGCGGTCGCCCTGGCCGAGCTGGCCGACCCGGGCAACGCCGGCACGGTGCTGCGCACCGCCGATGCGTGCGGCGCCGGCACGGTCGTGTTCGGCAGCGGGTCCGCCGACCCCTACAACGGCAAGGTCGTGCGCAGCAGTGCCGGCAGCATCTTCCACGTGGACGTCGTGCGCGGTGCGCCGCTGGCCCCGCTGGTGGAGTCCGTACGGGCCGCCGGGGTCACCGTTCTGGCCGCCGACGGCGATGGCGAGACCGCGCTGGACGAGGCCGGGGACGACGGGCTGTTCGCCGCACCCGTGCTCTGGCTGTTCGGCAACGAGGCGCGCGGGCTGGACCCGGCGCTGGCCGGGCTGGCCGACGCCCGGGTCCGCATCCCGATTCGCGGCCGCGCAGAGAGCCTGAACCTCTCGGTCGCCGCCGCCATCTGCCTGTACGCCACCCAGCTCGCCCAAGGCTGACCCGTGGCCCCGTCCCGAGGCTCGCCCCGAGCCTGCGAGGGGTGAGGAGGACGGGGTCCTTCATCAGATCAGGTGGGCGCGCTTCCAGAGCCTCTCCGACGGGCCGCCGATCAGGCCGACGCCGCGGAGGAACTCGACCAGGCCGCCGGCGGCGTCGCGCAGCTTGGCCGCGTAGTGCTCGTTGGCCTTCGCGGCGGCCACCGCGCGCTCGACGTCGAGCCCGGCGGCGGCGTACACCTCCGGCTGCACCAGGTTGTCCGCGACGATCGTGGCCACGGCGGCGACCACCGTGCGGTGCTTGCGCAGCTGCCAGGCGTTCAGCCGGGGGGTGCGCCGGATGATCTCCTCGCGGGCGAAGCGCATGTGCCGCGCCTCCTCGACGACGTGGATCTGGCTGGTCGCCCGGGTCAGCGGCTGGACGCGCTCGTCCTTCATCAGGTCGCGCTGGAAGATGTCGAGGATCTCCTCGGCCACCAGGATCGCCGCGTAGGCGGCCGGCCCGTCGCCCTTGGCGGCGAACGCCTTGCCGAGCATCCGGATCTTCGGCGGCGGCTGGTAGGAGGGTGCGCCGAACGTCTCCGCCGTCCGGGCGAACATCACCGAGTGCCGGCACTCGTCGGCGATCTCGGTCAGCGCCCACTGGAAGTGCGGCTGGGCCGGGTCGTCGCCGTAGATGTCGCGCAGCACCAGCTGCATGAGCAGCACCTCGAACCAGATGCCGACGCCGGAGATCGAGCAGTACTCGTGCACGGTCAGCGTCACCCGCTGCTCGTCGGTCATC
>JAOPWG010000213.1 GCA_025965775.1 Modestobacter sp.
CGCAGCCGCCACGGCGAGCAGGACCACCACGACGACGATGACCACGATGACGGCAGTCACGGGACCGGCCTTCCTGCCGGGCTTCCGGCGCTCACGTCGACAACAGCCGGTTGAAGAAGGACCGGTACCGCTGCAGGGCCTGGCGGAGTTCCTCGGTGTCGGGGTTGCCGCCGCTCTGCCACTGCGCTTCCAGCCGTCCCTTGTGGCCGCTGAACCCCGAGGCCAGCGACTGCATCAGTTCGGCCACCAGGCCGTCGGCCGTCTGCACCGCAGCCTGCGGGTCGTCGACGAACTGCGCCTGGACGTCCCTCCACCGCTGGTGGAAGCGCTCCTCGTCCGCGGGGTCCAGCAAGGCCACGTCGGCGCCATCGCCGGCCGAGGCCGCCGCACCCGCAGCCGCCTGCTCCTGCCCGCCGCCGACCTGCTCCTCGCCGCCACCGGCCTGCTCCTGCGCGGTTCCGGACGCCCCGCCCGCACCGGCCGTCCTGGCGCCGCCGCGGTCGTCGCCCTCCGCCGCGGCCCGGTCACCGGCGTCCGTCCCACGGTCACCCGTCTCGCGCGCGGCCGTCCCGTCGCCCGGGCCGGAACCTGATCCACCGGGTGGACCTTCGGCGTCCGCCCCGCTCTGCCGCCGACCGACGTCCCGGTCCTCGACGCCCATGGCCGAGGTCCCGCCGGGCGACGCGCCGGTCCCGCCGGCCGCCGTCGCCCCGGCCGTCCCGCCGGGACTGTCGTCGCCGGACGCCGGCGGGGGTTCCTGCCGTGTGCCGCCAGGCCGGGCGAGGTCGTCGGTGCTCAACTCAGTGTCGCGGCTCATGCCGTACCTCCGGGAGTCGATCGTCGGCAAGGCTACCGCGTCTGTGACCCACATCACATGTGCTCCGGCGCCCTCACCGGCCCGGACTGCCCGGCCCGACAGGCCCCGCGCTCGGCTGCGTGATCTCGATCACGTGAATTCCTTGTCCGGCCCTCTCCCCACGGATACGGTCCGCGCACCTGGCCGCGCTGAGCCCGGTCCGAACTCCTCGAGGAGAGCCCGTGGCAGTGCAGTCTCCCGACATCGTCACCAGCACCACCGGCAACCCCCTGGAGCCCCTGGGCGCCGATGAGGTGCGGCGGGCCTCGGAGATCCTGCGGCAGCAACGCGACATCGGCGCCCAGGTGCGTTTCGTGACGATCGCCCTGCACGAGCCGCCCAAGCAGGAGGTCCTCGAGTACGACCGCAGCGGCGGCCAGGCACCGGACCGGGCGGCGTTCGCCGTCCTCTACGACCGCGGCCGGCAGGAGACCGTCGAGGCGGTCGTCTCCCTGTCCAGCGGGCTGGTCACCTCGTGGCGGGTCGTCGAGGGCGTGCAGCCCAGCGTGATGCTGGAGGAGTTCTTCAGCACCGAGGAGATCACGCGGGCCGATCCGCGCTGGCAGGATGCGATGCGTAAGCGCGGGGTCACCGACTTCTCCCTCGCGATGATCGACCCGTGGGCCGCCGGTTACGACCTCGAGGACCCGCTCGGCCGGCGGCTGATCCGCCCACTGACCTTCGTCCGCTCCCGGGAGGACGACAACGGGTACGCCCGGCCGGTCGAGGGGCTCGTCGTCCTGGTCGACCTGGACCTGATGGAGGTCATCGACGTCCGCGACCACGGCATCGTGCCGCTGCCGGAGAAGGCCGGCAACTACATGCCGGAGCTGATGTTCGACGAGGACAACCGGCCCGCGCACACCGCCGTCCGCGCCGACGTCCGCCCGATCGACATCACCCAGCCCGAGGGCCCCAGCTTCGACGTCGACGGCCATGCGGTGAGCTGGCAGAAGTGGCGGTTGCGGGTCGGCTACACCCCGCGCGAGGGCCTGGTCCTGCACCAGATCGGCTACGAGGACCGCGGCCGGCTGCGCCCGGTGATCTACCGCGCGTCACTGTCGGAGATGTACATCCCCTACGCCGACCCGGCGCCGACCCACCGGATCAAGAACGTCTTCGACGAGGGCGAGTACGGGGTCGGCCTGCTGCTCAATCCGCTGCAGCTGGGCTGCGACTGCCTGGGCGAGATCCGCTACTTCGACGCCGTCGCCAACGACCAGGACGGACAGCCGCTCACCATCCCCAACGCGATCTGCATGCACGAGGAGGACTTCGGCGTCGGCTGGAAGCACACCGACTTCCGCACCGAGAAGATGGAGGTCCGCCGCTCCCGCCGGCTGGTCATCTCCTGCTTCGCCACCGTCGGGAACTACGAGTACGGCTTCTTCTGGTACCTCTACACCGACGGCACCATCCAGTTCGAGGTCAAGCTGTCCGGCGTCATCTCCACCGGGGCCGTCCCGGTCGGCGAGCAGCCACGCTTCGGGACGCTGGTCGCCCCCGGCCTGTACGGCCCGCACCACCAGCACTTCTTCAACGTGCGGCTGGACATGCAGGTCGACGGCGAGCACAACTCCGTCTACGAGGTCGACGCCGCCGCGCTCCCGCCCGGACCGGACAACCCCTACGGCAACGCCTGGGTCACGCAGAAGACGCTGTTGGCCCGGGAGAGCGAGGCGCAACGGCTGATCGACCCCTTCGTCGCCCGCACCTGGCAGATCGTCAACCCCTCTTCGGTCAACGAGCTCGGCCAGCCGGCCGGCTACAAGCTGATGCCCGGGGACAACGTGCTGCCGCTGCAGCAGCCGGGCTCCCAGGCGTTCGACCGGGCGCAGTTCGCCTACAAGCACCTGTGGGTCACCCAGTACGAGCCGGGTGAGCTCTTCGCCGCCGGTGACTACCCCAACCAGAACCAGCACCCCGGCGGGCTGCCCGAGTTCGTCAAGGCCGACCGCCCGCTCCAGGACACCGACGTCGTCGTCTGGTACTCCTTCGGCGCCCACCACGTGGTCCGCCCCGAGGACTGGCCGGTCATGCCGGTCAGCTACGCAGGCTTCCACCTCAAGCCGGTGAGCTTCTTCGACGGCAACCCCGCCCTGGACATGCCGCGGTCCACCCCCGCCTGCCACACCGGCGGGGCAGCCGACGGGCATGCCGCCGATTGCCATCCGACCGGCGGGGCGATGGCCCCCGGCGAGACGGTCGGCGAGAGCGCCCGCGAGCAGGTCGCGGAGTGACCCGCCACGCCGACGCCCCCGCGGCGCACTCCGACCACGGGCTGGCCCACGAGTCGATGAGCCAGGTCGAGGTGCTCGCCCAGTCGGTAGCCGGGATCGCACCCAGCGCCGTCATGGCCACCGGACCGGCGCTGATCGTGCTGTACGCGGGCAGCGGGGCCTGGCTGTCCTATCTCGCGGCCAGCATCGTGGTGCTCCTGATCGGTCTGTGCGTCGCCCAGTTCGCCCGGCGATTCGCCTCCTCGGGGTCCCTGTACAGCTACGTCGCCCGCGGGCTCGGGCCGGGCGGGGCGTTCGCCGCCGGCTGGGGCCTGGTGGTCGGCTACACCTGCATCGCCATGGTCGGCATCGCCGGCACCGGCATCTACCTGGGCAACTTCCTGGAGACGATCGGGCTGCCCGGGACCTCGACCGCCGCGGTGCTGGTGATCTTCGCACTGGCCGCGACCGCGGCGGGGGCCTTCGCCGTCGCCGGGATCCGACTGTCGACCCGACTCGGGCTGGTCCTGGAGGTCGTCTCGGTGGCGGCCGTGCTGCTGGTGCTGGTCGTCGTGCTGGTCCGCCACGGCTTCGCCGTCGACACCTCCCAGTTCCGGTTGGACGGGGTCACCTTCGACGGGGTCACCTTCGGCATCGTGCTGGCGGTCCTGGGCTTCGTCGGGTTCGAGAGCGCGGCGTCCCTGGGCGCGGAGGCGCGCAACCCCCACCGCGCCATCCCCCGCGCGGTGCTGGGCAGCGCGGTGCTGGTCGGGCTGCTCTACATCTTCGCCTCCTACTCCTCGGTGCTCGGCTTCAACGGCCCCGAGGGGCTGTCCTCGAGCGCGGCGCCGATCAGCGACCTGGCCAGCACGAACGGCCTGAGCGGGGTCACCTGGCTGATCGACATCGGCGTCACCGCCTCGTTCTTCGCCGTCATCATCGCCAGCATCAACGCCGCGGCGCGGGTGCTGTACACGATGGGCGAGGAGGGTGTGCTGCCCGCGGCGCTGGGCCGGGCCCACCTCAGGCACAAGACTCCGCACGTGGCGATCTGGCTGATCGCGCCGGTGGTCGCCGTCGTCCCGATCGTCATGGTCATCACCGGGACGTCGGCGCTGAACGTCTACGCCTACACCGGCACCGTCGGCACCTTCGGCTACATGCTGGCCTACCTGCTGATGGCGGTGTCCCTGCCGGTGTTCCTGCGGCGGCGGGACGAGGCCAACCCGCTGTCGGTGGCGCTGGCGGTCGTCGTCGTGCTCGCGCTGCTCTACGTCTTCTACAAGAACGTCATCCCGGTGCCTCCGTCGCCGTACAACCTGCTCCCCTGGATCTTCCTGGCCGTCGTGGTCGCCGGGCTGGCCTGGTACCTGGTTGTGCGCCTGCACAGGCCGCAGGTGGTCGAGGGCATCGGAACCTTCGAGGAGGAGCCCGTGCCCCCGCACGCCGGGGGACACCACGCGGCCGGGCGCGCCCCGGTCACCGCGGCGGAGGACGTCCCGGTCCGCCGGGACCGGGCGGCCGACGCCGACCCGACCCCGGGCGGCCGCGCGTGAGCGGCGGGGCACCGGACGGCCGGCACCAGCCGCTGCGGCACATCCGGGCCGCCGACCTCACCGGGGACACCGGCCAGACCGCCGGTATGACCCGGCGCGAGGCCGTGTCCGCCCGCACCGTCGGCTCCCAGCGGGTGTGGATGGGCCAGACGCACGTCGCGGCCCGGACGTCGTCCGGCGACCACCACCACGGGGACTCCGAGACGGCCATCCACGTCGTCTCCGGCCACCCGGTGTTCGTCTTCGCCGAGAACGGCCGCGAGGTCCGCCTGGTCACCGAGCCGGGTGACTACGTGTTCGTCCCGCCGTTCGTGCCGCACCGGGAGGAGAACCCCACCGACGAGGAGGCGGTCGTCGTGATCGCGCGCAGCAGCCAGGAGGCCATCGTGGTCAACCTGCCCGGCCTCCTCGGCGACGGGGACGACGGCACCGACACCGGTCCTCAACCAGCCGGCTGACCGGAGCCGGGCTACTCCGTGAAGGTCGGCGTTCCGCTCGCCGGTGCCGCCGCGGGGTTGCCCGTCCCCGGGGGACCGGTGGGCGCCGACCGGACCGGCCGGCCGCCGTGCTGGAGGCTGCCGTGGTGATCGCCGTCGTCGCGCTGGACGACGCGCCGGCCGGCGGCGGGCTCGTCGTCCCGACAGCGGCGGCCGACACCCCACCACGGGTCCGCGGGTCCTCCCGCCGGTGGGCGTGGTGACCGCGGCCGGGG
>JAOPWG010000228.1 GCA_025965775.1 Modestobacter sp.
CAGCGCCGCCGGCCGCGGGCACGAGGTGACCCTCTTCGAGGCGCAGCCGCACACCGGCGGGCAGGTGCGGGTGGCGGCCGCCGCACCGGGCCGGGCCCGGCTCGGGCTGCTGGTCGACGATCTGGCCGCCGAGTGCGGTCGGCTGGGCGTCGAGCTGCGGACGTCGAGCCCGGTGGACGCCGGGCTGGTCCGTACCGCGTCCCCCGAGGTCGTGGTCCTGGCCACCGGTGCGCGGGCGGTGCGGCCGGCCTGGGCCGGGGACGGTCCGCGGGTGGTCGACGTCCGGGACGTGCTGACCGGGCGGGTGCGCCCGGCCGGGGAGGTGCTGGTGGTGGACGACCTGGGCTCGGCGGCCGCGCCGTCCACCGCCGTCCTGCTCGCCGAACGCGGCTGCGTCGTCGAGGTGGTCACCAGCGGCATGGTGGTGGGCCAGGACCTCGGGCTGACGCTGGAGGCCGAGCGCTGGCACGTGCGGGCCGCCGAGCTCGGCATCGTGCAGACGACCGACGTGGTGGTGACCGGCGTGGCCGGCCGGGCCGTGACCCTGCTGCACCACCCGACCGGGCGCACGCTGACCCGGACGGTGGACCGGGTCGTCGCCGCCACCCCCGCGCTGCCGGCCGACGAGCTGTGGCGGGACCTGCGCGGCGGTGCGCTGGAAGTGCACCGGATCGGTGACTGCCTGGCCCCGCGCCGGATCTCGGCGGCCACCATCGAGGGCGAGCGCGTGGGGGCGGCGCTGTGACCCGGCGGCTGGCCGCCGCCACGTGGCCGGAGCTGACCGGCCGGCCGCTGGTCGTCGTCCCGCTGGGGGCGGTGGAGCAGCACGGGCCGCACCTGCCGCTGGCCACCGATGCCGTCGTGGCCGGCAGCGTGGCCGCGGCCGCCGTCCCCGCGCTGGACGGCGCGCTGCTCGCCCCGGCCCTGCCCTACGGGGCGAGCGGGGAGCACGAGGGGTTCCCGGGCACCGTGTCGATCGGCACCGAGGTGCTGACGGCGCTGCTGGTCGAGTACGGGCGGTCCGCGGGCCGGTGGGCCGGCCGGCTGCTGGTGGTCAACGGCCACGGGGGCAACCTGGACGCGCTGCGCCGGGCGGTCCCGCTGCTGCGCACCGAGGGGCGCGACGTCGCCTGGTTCCCGTGCGGCGTGCCCGGTGGTGACGCCCATGCCGGCCGCACCGAGACCTCGCTGATGTTGCACGTGGAACCCGGAGGGGTTCGCCAGGCGTTGGCCGAGGCCGGGGAGACCGCGCCGATCGGTGAGCTGCTGCCCCGGCTGCGCGCGGAGGGGGTGCGCGGGGTGAGCCCCAACGGCGTGCTGGGCGACCCGGCCGGCGCCTCGGCGGAGGAGGGGGCGGTGCTGCTGGCCGCGATGGTGGACCGGCTGGTCAGCGCCGTGACGGCCTGGGACGTCGATGCGGCCGGGCGGCTGCGGGACGTTCCCGCGGGACCGCGGTCACGCCTGGACGCGTGACCCGCCTTCCCGCGGGAACGCGGGTCAGAGCGCCGCGGCGAAGAGCGGCACCGCGTGGGTCAGGGCGTACTGGATGCCCAGTGCCGAGCCGCTGGAGAAGGCGTCGACCAGCGTCTCGTCGTCCAGCACGACGCTGTGGCCCTGCCGCACCGCCGGGAGGGCCTGGAACAGCGGGTCGGAGGCGATCTCGCCGACGTCGTGGAAGATCGGGAACACCACCGTGAGCGGGGCGTCCAGCAGCTGCAGCTGCTCGGGGCCGACCGGGACGAAGAAGGTGTCCCCGGCCACGTCCTGGATCGCAGGCGAGTTCACGAAGCCCAGCTGCTCCATGAAGGCGACCCGCGCGTCGCCGCGCACGTAGGCGCCGAACCCGTCGGCCGAGTAGGCGCCCACCGCGACCTCGGTGCCGGCGAACCGGGGGTTCGCCGCTGCGGCGTCCCGGAACTGCTGCTCGACCTGGTCGGTCAGCGTCTGCGCCTGCTCGGGCCTGCCCAGCGCCTGGCCGACCATCCGCAGCTGCTGCTGCCAGGTGGTCCGGTACGGACCGACGCCGTCCGGCTGGCCGATGGTGGGCGCGATCCGGCTCAGCGAGTCGTGCCGCTCCCGCGTCCCGTCGGAGCGGGTGTCCAGGATGAGGTCGGGCTCGAGTGCGGCGATCGCCTCGAGGCTCGGCTCCGTGGTGTCGATGATCACCGGGGGCTGGTCGTACGCGACGCTCTGCGCCCACGGGCCGAGGCCCTCGGGGTACCCCAGCCAGTCGCTCGCGCCGACCGGCTGCACACCGAGCGCCAGCGCCGCCTCCGCGTCCGACCAGCCCAGCGCGACGACCCGGGTCGGCTCCGCGGCGACGGTGACGTCGCCGAAGGCGGTCCCGACGGTCACCGGGAAGGCGCCCGACGAGCTGGTCGCCCCCGGCCCTCCGCGGGCGGAGCTGTCGTCGCCGGAGCCTGCGGTGGAGCCGCAACTGGCGAGGACGACGGTGGCGGCCACCAGGGCGGCGCCGCGGAGGATCGGGCGGGATGACATGGGCGCTCCTCGAGGTCAGGGGGAACAGTGGACTGCCCCGCGCGGTTCTGTCACGTGTCGCGATCAGCCCGCCCCGCTGGGGGTGGACGTCCCGCGCAGGACGAGAGGAACACCATGAGGAACGGCATCCACCCCGAGTACCGCACCGTCGTCTTCCGGGACGGCGCGAGCGGCGCCACCTACCGCACCCGGTCCACGGTGGCGGCCAGCCGGACGATCGAGCTGGACGGCGAGACCCTGCCTCTGGTGCCCGTCGAGATCAGCGCGGCTTCGCACCCCTTCTGGACCGGCAACCAGCGCGTGATGGACACCGCGGGCCGGGTCGAGCGCTTCCACCAGCGCTACGGGACGCGCACCCGCTGACCACCCGCACCCAGCGACGACGCCGCCGGCAGGTCCTTCCGAGGACCTTCCGGCGGCGTCGTGCGGTCCGGGCACCTACCGTGAGGGCCCCGACCCAGGAGGACGAACCCGTGATCTTCATCGTCGTGAAGTGGACGATCCACCCCGACCGCGCCGACGAGTGGCTGTCCCTCGTGGACGACTTCACGCAGGCCACCCGCGCCGAGGAGGGCAACCTGTTCTTCGAGTGGAGCCGCAGCGTCGACGCGGACAACGTCTTCACCCTGGTGGAGGCCTTCCGGGACGCCGACGCCGGCGCGGCCCACGTGCAGTCCGAGCACTTCAAGACTGCGACCGCCTGGATGGGGGACCTGGTCACCAAGAAGCCCGACCTCGTCTACGTCGAGGTGCCGGGGCAGGAGGGCTGGGGCGAGATGGGCGAGGTGACGCCGACCCGCCCCTGACCTGCCTGCCGGCTGCCGGGGAGACCTCGCGCCGGCGCGCCGTTAGGGTCCCGCTGCAGCGGGGAGGTGCCCGCACCGCCCGAGGAGGACACCGCCCGATGTCGCAGCAGCACGCCGGAGTCAGCGCCAGCGGAGTCAGCGCCGCCGGAGCCGGCGCGCCCGAGATGGCGCCGACGCCGCGGGTGGCGGTGGAGACCAACGGCATCAACGTCATCGCCGAGGACGAGCGCAAGGGCACCCCGCGCTCGCTGTTCTGGCCGTGGTTCGGTGCGAACGTCAGCGTGCTCGGCCTGGCCTACGGCGCCTTCGTCCTCGGCTTCGGCATCTCCTTCGGCCAGGCGATCGTCGCCGGCGTCATCGGCATCGCGGTCAGCTTCCTGCTCTGCGGGCTCGTCGCCGTGGCCGGCAAGCGCGGGTCCGCGCCCACCCTGGTGCTCAGCCGGGCCGCGTTCGGCGTGACCGGCGGCCGGGTGCCCGCCGTCCTGTCCTGGGTGCTCACCGTCGTCTGGGAGACGGTGCTGACCTCGCTGGCCACCCTGGCCACGGCCACCGTCTTCACCCGGCTGGGCTTGGGCGGCGGGACGACGACGCAGGTCATCGCGCTGCTGGTGGTCGCGGCGCTGGTGGTGGCCGGCGGCGTCCTGGGCTTCGACCTGATCATGCGTATGCAGGCGGTCATCACCGTGGTCACCGGGGTGCTGACCGTCGCCTACCTGGCCCTGGTGGCCGACGAGATCGACTGGTCGACCGTCGGCGCCGTCCCGGCCGGCTCGACCGCGGTGTTCATCGGCGCGCTGGTGTTCGTGATGACCGGCTACGGGTTCGGCTGGGTCAACGCCGCCGCCGACTACTCGCGCTACCTGCCGCGCAGTTCCTCGACCCCCGGTGTCGTCGGCTGGACGACGTTCGGCTCCGCCCTGGCCCCGGTGGTGCTGCTGGTCGTCGGCCTGTTGCTGGCCGGGTCCTCCCCGGAGCTGTCCGCGGCGATCGGCACCGACCCGATCGGCGCGCTGGGCAGCCTGCTGCCCACCTGGTTCCTCGTCCCGTTCGCGCTGGTCGCCGTCCTCGGGCTGGTCGGCGGGGCGCTGCTGGACATCTACTCCTCCGG
>JAOPWG010000265.1 GCA_025965775.1 Modestobacter sp.
GGGGGCCACGACACCGAGCAGCGCGCTCAGGGTGGCGCTCATGATGCCGCCACCGACCAGCACTACGTCGGGGTTCGCGGAATCCTCGGTCACGATCTGCCTCCAGAGCTCAGGACGTCTCGTCCCCATCGTCGCCCGCGCTCCCGGGCTCGTTGCCCCGAACGAGGTGATGTGGGCCTCCCGGCCTCATGAGATGTGTCACAGGACCGGGGCGACGCGCCCCTGACCTGCGGATGTGCGGTGCCACCTGCCTCGGTGGCCGACCCGCCCCGTCCAGCGGTCGCCAGCCCTGACGATTCCCGGCGCGGGTGTGCGCCGCTTCCTCCCACCGCCCGTTGCCGGGGCGCCCGGAGCGGGCGCGGCTATCGTCCTCGGCGACGTGGCGGCAGGCGCCGCGCTGGCAGGAGGGGGTCGCCGGTGTCCGAGCACCCCGGGTCGTCCGGCTCGGCCGGGTCCGTGCCCGTCCCACCGCAGACGGCCCCGCCCCGGCCCCCGCGCACCCGGCTGCTGCTCGGGGTGGCCGCCGCGGTCTTCGCCGTCGACCTGGTGAGCAAGCTCGTCGTGGTGGCCACGCTGTCCGACCGGGACCCGTTGCGGCTGCTCGGCGGCGCGGTGTACCTGACCGAGGCGCGCAACACCGGGGCGGCGTTCTCCTTCGCCGAGGGCGCGACCGTGCTGTTCACGCTCATCGCGGTGGCCGTGGTGGTGGTCATCGTGCGGGCCTCCCGGCGGCTGTTCTCCACCGGCTGGGCGGTGACCCTGGGCCTGGTGCTCGGCGGCGCGGTGGGCAACCTGTCCGACCGGATCTTCCGCGACCCGGGCGTGCTGCGCGGCGGGGTCGTCGACTTCATCTCGCTCTTCGACCCCTACGGGCAGGTCTGGCCGATCTTCAACGCCGCGGACTCCGCGATCGTGTGCGGCGGGGTGCTCGGTGCGCTGCTGGCGTTCCGCGGGGTCGAGTTCGACGGCGGCCGGGGCGGTACGGACGACGAGCCCCGGGACGGCGCCACCGAGTCCTGAGCCGTGGTGCGGTCGGGCTGTCGGTGGATGCCGTCACAATGGACTCCGTGACCAGCAGCCCACGCCCGGTGACCCCCGGGGAGCACCGCGCGCTGCCGGTGCCCGACGGCCTGGAGGGCCAGCGGGTCGACCAGGCACTGTCCCGGCTGTTCGGGATCTCCCGCACCGTCGCCGCCGAGCTCGCCGACGCCGGTCGCGTGGTGGTCGACGGCCGGGCCCGCGGCAAGGGCGACCGGCTCAGCGGCGGCAGCTGGCTGGAGGTCGAGTTGCCGCCGCCGCCGGGCGAACCCGTCGTCCCGGAGCCGGTGGCCGGGCTGGGCGTCGTCTACGACGACGAGGACATCGTCGTGGTCGACAAGCCCGTCGGCGTCGCCGCGCACGGCAGCCCCGGCTGGGACGGACCGACCGTCGTCGGCGGCCTGGCCGCCGCGGGCTACCGGATCTCCACCAGCGGCGCCGCCGAGCGCCAGGGCGTCGTCCACCGGCTGGACGCCGCGACCACCGGGCTGATGGTGGTGGCCAAGAGCGAGCGCGCCTACACCGTGCTCAAGGCCGCCTTCAAGGAGCGCACCGTCGACAAGGGCTACCACGCGCTGGTCCAGGGGCACCCCGATCCGTCCCGCGGCACCATCGACGCCCCGATCGACCGGCACCCCAAGCACGACTGGCGCTTCGCCGTGGTCACCGGCGGCCGTCCCTCGGTGACCCACTACGAGGTCGTCGAGGCCTTCCCGGCGGCGAGCCTGGTCGAGGTCCACCTCGAGACCGGCCGTACCCACCAGATCCGCGTGCACTTCTCCGCGCTGCGCCACCCCTGCGTCGGCGACATGACCTACGGCGCGGACCCGACGCTCGCGGCCCGCCTCGGGGTCTCCCGCCAGTGGCTGCACGCGGTGCGGCTCGGCTTCGCCCACCCGGCCGACGGGCGCTGGGTGGAGTTCACCAGCGAGTACCCGGCCGACCTGGCCGGTGCGCTGGCCATCCTGCGCGCCGAGAACTGACCGGGCTGCCGTGATCGCACTGGCGGAGGGGCTCAGCGGCTCGCTGCCCCAGGCGCTGACCGACTGGGGGCCCGCCCAGCTGGCCGCCGTCGTCATCGCCGGATACCTGGTGGTGGGCGAGCCGTTCGTCGGCCACGCCCTGCACCGGCGGTTCGAGGGACGGCTGCGGGTCGACCCGGCCGCGCGGCGCTCGTTCTACCGCCGGCTGCTGGTGCTCGAGTGGGGGCTGGCGGTGCTGGCTCTGGTGGTCTGGCTGTCCGCGCCCGACGTGGGTCCCGGACAGGTCGGGCTGGCGTGGCCCCGGCAGTGGCCCGGGCTGGTCACCATGCTGGTCTGCCTGGCGCTGCTGGTCCTCGTGGTGCTCTCCACCCGCACCATGCGCTCGGGCGAGCTGTCCGGCCCCCCGGTACCGGCCCGCCGGGGGGAGGGGCGGCACGCCGAGCCCCCCGGGCACGCGACGATGGCCCTGCTGCCGCGCACCCGGCTGGAGCGGCGGCTGTTCGCGGTCGTGGGGGTGACCGCCGGGGTCTGCGAGGAGTGGCTCTACCGGGGCTTCTTCCTGGCCGTGGTGGCCGCGCTGGCACCCGGGTCGTCCGCGACGGTGCTCGTCCTGGTGGCGGCGGCCGGGTTCGGGCTGGCGCACGCCTACCAGGGGCTGGCCGGCGTCCTCGCCACCGGCGTGCTCGGCGGGGTGCTCGCGGCGGTCTACCTGCAGACCGGATCGCTGCTGCTGCCGGTCCTGCTGCACACCGTGATCGACCTGCGGTTCCTGCTCGTGCCGTCCTCGGCGCTCCCGGCGGCCGCCCGATGATGGGCCCGCGCGCGCAGCTGGCCACGCCGGCCGACTGGCCGGAGCTCGCCGAGCTGCGCCGCCGGGTGTTCGTCCAGGAGCAGGGCGTGCCCGCCGAGCTCGAGCGGGACGCCGCGGACGCCACCGCGGTGCACGCCCTCAGCCGCGACGACGCAGGCCGGGTGGTGGCGACCGGGCGCCTGGTGCTGGATGCCGCAGGCCCGGGACGGGCGGGCATCGGCCGGATGGCCGCCGACGCCCGGGCACGGGGGCGCGGTCACGGTGCCGCGGTGCTCGCCGTCCTGCACGAGACGGCCGCCGCCCTCGGCCAGACCGCGGTGGAGCTGCACGCCCAGGTGACCGCCCGACGGTTCTACGAGCGGGCCGGCTACGCCGCCGTCGGCGCGGAGTACCAGGAGGCGGGGATCACCCACGTGACGATGGTCCGGGAGCTGGTCGGCGAGGACCCCGCACGCAAGACTGTGGGGGGCTCGGGAACGGGGTGTGACGGATCGGTCCGCGAGTCCCGAGACACGTCCTGTCAGACCCCCGGAGTAGGACCTCACTAGTGCGAAGATCGGTCCGGTCACCGCACCGGCCCGAGAGGGCGCAGACAACGGCCTTCCCCGCCGGTCTGCAGGAGCGAGGAGTCTCACCCCGATCGGGAGGGTGGGCGGCAGCACGACCTGTGAGGAGCACACCGCACCGTGAGCAGCACCCCGTCGTCCGGGTCATCGTCGGAGAACTTCGTGCACCTGCACGTGCACACCGAGTACTCGATGCTCGACGGGGCGGCCAAGCTCGGTGAGGTCACCAGGGCGGCTGCGGCCGAGGGCATGCCGGCGCTGGCCATGACCGACCACGGCAACGTCTTCGGTGCCTACGACTTCTACAAGAACGCCAAGGCCGCCGGGGTCAAGCCGATCATCGGCATGGAGGGCTACTACACCCCCGGCTCCCGCTTCGACCGTGCCCCCTTCGACTTCGGCGACAAGCTGATCGACGAGGAGGGCGACGGCGGCAACAACCGCGGCAAGGCCGCCTACACGCACATGACCCTGCTGGCCAAGACCACCGAGGGCATGCACAACCTGTTCCGGCTCTCCTCGCTGGCCAGCCTGGAGGGGCAGTACCGCAAGCCCCGCTTCGA
>JAOPWG010000280.1 GCA_025965775.1 Modestobacter sp.
CGTGGGTGCCCCCGGCAGGATTCGAACCTGCGCCCCTGCCTCCGGAGGGCAGTGCTCTATCCCCTGAGCTACGGGGGCTCGTTCCGCTGCGCCCCGCTCCCGCGCGGCGCAGAAGGCACGTTACCAGCCGGGGACGCGTACGCCGGCGGGGGGCTCAGGGTGCCGGCAGTGGGGTCCCGCCCCGGGCCCGGAGCATGGTCTCCATGGTGGTCGTCTCGGCCCTCTGGGTCTCCGCGATCGACCGGGCCAGGGAGCGGACGGCGGCCTGTGTGGCGTGCGCCTGGCCGTACCGGGCCATCTCCAGGCCCCCCTGGTGGTGCCGGATCATCAGCTGCAGGAAGCGCACGTCGAGCTCGGTGCCCGACAGCCCGCGCAGCCCGGCCAGCTCGGTCTCGGTGGCCATGCGCGGCATCACCGCGCCGTCGGCGGCGTCCGCGGGGTCGGGCATGTGGTGCATCGCCGCCATGTCCCCGCTCATCCAGGACATGACCGCCCCGCCGGACAGCGGCAGCCCCCACAGCGCCAGCCAGCCCTGCATCCGGCCGACCTGGTTGGTCTGGGTGGCCGAGATGTCGAAGGCCAGCTGGCGGACCTCGGTGTCCTGGGTGTGCAGGAGGGCCAGGTTGGCCATCTCCACCGCCTGCAGGTGGTGCCGGCTCATGTCCCGGGAGAACCCGGCGTCGACCGAGTCCGCGGCCGGGGTGTCGGTGCGGCCGATGCCCAGGGCCACGGCCAGCCCGCCGCCCGCGGCGAGCAGGCCGACCGCGATGACGGCCAGCAGGAAGGCGGTCAGCCCACGCCGGGGGGCACGGGCGGACGCGGTCCACGCGGGGGAGGGGGCTTCCTCGGCGGTCCGGTCGGTCCTCGTCATCGGGTCGGTCATCGCGGGTCCTTCCGGTGCTGCGCGCGCGCCGGCCGCCTCAGGGGGCGGCCGTCGTGGTGGCCGCCGCGGTCGGGGTGGTCGGCGCGTCGGTCGGGACGGAGGTCGAGGTGGCCGCCCGGCTGCTGTCCCCGACCACCAGCGGGTTGCTGACGAAGGTCGGGTTCTCGCAGCTGGCGCCGACCTCCGGGTAGAAGTCCTTGTTGAGGGTCATGAAGTCGACGTACTGCTGGACCCGCTTGTCGCTGGCCGAGGCGACCTTCAGCTGGTGGTTCCACGACTGCAGGCTGATCGTGGAGTCCAGCCCGGCGTAGGGGGAGAGCAGCAGGTAGAAGTGACCCTTGACCATGCCCTTCAACGTGTTCAGGTCGGCGTCGCTGATGGTGTCGGGGTTGTAGGTGATCCAGCTGGCCCCGTGCTCCATGCTGTGCACGGCATTCTCGTGCCGGATGTCCACGTCGTAGACGGTGCCGGTGCAGTCGGCCCACTCCGGGTCGTGCGGACCGCCCACCGGCGGGGACTCGGTGTAGGTCACCGGGGTGCTGACGTGCTCCTGCCCGGCGGCGTACTGGAAGGTCTGCAGGCCGGCGATCTGGTCGGCGGAGGTGACCTTGCCGGCGTTGGTCCGGTTGACCTGCACCACGGCGTAGGTGATGACGGCGGCGGCGAACACGACGACGGCCACGGCGGCGGCGATCAGCCCCCAGGGGCGCTGGGCGGTCACCACGTCGGCCGGCGGGCGGGTGCGCCCGCGCTGGCCACCCCGGCCCGAGGGGTTCCCCCCGCGTCGACCCGAGCCCTGACTCCCGGCGGCGCTGGACCCCCGGGGCGGGGTGCCGCGGTGGGCGCGGTCGTCCTCGGGCTGGGGGTCCTTGGCCACTGCTGATGCTCCTGTCGTGCCGGGCGCCGCGCGCCCTCGTCCCGCACGGGCTGCTCCCGCCTGGCGGGGGCGAGTGTAGGTCCGGGACCTGTGCCGACCCGGTTGCCGCAGGTCGGCGGGGCGGACGGCTGCCCCGCACCCGCGCGCCGATCGGTCCGCACGGGCGGGTCAGTACGATCGTTCGGTGACACCCGAGCAGCTCCGCGACGTCATCCGGTCCGCCGTCGCCGCGGCCGTGGAGCGCGGTGCGCTCGCGGTCGCGGTCCCCGACGACGTGGTCGTCGAGCGTCCGAAGAACCCCGAGCACGGCGACTACGCCACCAATGTGGCATTGCGGCTGGCCAAGGGCGCCGGCCGCCCACCGCGCGAGGTGGCCGAGCTGCTCGCCGAGGAGCTGCGTGCCCACCCCGGCATCGCCACGGTCGACGTGGCCGGGCCGGGGTTCCTCAACGTGACCTTCGCCCGCGGCGTCCTGGGTGCGATCGCGGTCGAGGCGGTGACCGCGGGGGAGGCCTACGGCCGCACCCAGGTGCTGGCCGGGCAGCGGCTGAACCTGGAATTCGTCTCGGCCAACCCGACCGGGCCGGTGCACATCGGTGGCACCCGCTGGGCGGCGGTCGGGGACGCCCTGGCCCGGTTGCTCGAGAGCAGCGGCGCCTCGGTCACCCGGGAGTACTACTTCAACGACGCCGGGGCCCAGATCGACCGGTTCGCCCGCAGCCTCCAGGAGGCCGCCCACGGCCGGCCGGTGCCCGGGGACGGGTACGCGGGGGCCTACATCGACGACATCGCCGCCCAGGTGGTCGCCGCGGAGCCGGGGCTGCTGGAGAAGTCCGACCAGGAGCAGCTGGCGGTCTTCCGGGCGCGCGGCGTCGAGCTGATGTGGGAGGAGATCCGCAGCTCGCTGGCGGACTTCGGCGTCCGGTTCGACGTCTACTTCAGCGAGCGCACGCTGCACGAGACCGGCGCCCTGGAGAAGGCGGTGGCCCGGTTGCGTGAGCAGGGCCACGTCTACGAGGCCGACGGCGCTGTGTGGTTGCGGACGACGGACTTCGGCGACGACAAGGACCGGGTGCTGGTCAAGAGCGACGGCGAGCCCACCTACTTCGCAGCCGACTGCGCCTACTACCTCGACAAGCGCGAGCGCGGCTTCGACAGGGTCGTGATCATGCTGGGTGCCGACCACACCGGCTACGTCGGCCGGTACAAGGCGCTGGTGGCTGCCATGGGCGACGACCCCGAGATCAACCTGGAGATCCTGATCGGCCAGCTGGTCAACCTCGTCCGCGACGGCCAGCCGGTGCGGATGAGCAAGCGGGCCGGCACCGTGGTGAACCTCACCGACCTGGTCGAGGCGGTCGGCGCGGACGCGGCGCGCTACGCACTGGCCCGCGCCTCGGTCGACCAGCAGATCGACCTGGACCTGGACCTGTGGAGCCGGCAGACCAACGACAACCCGGTCTTCTACGTCCAGTACGCCCATGCCCGGATCTCCTCGGTGCTGCGTGGCGCCGCCGACCTGGGGCTGGCCCTCGGCGATCCCGGGGGCGTCGACACCAGCCAACTGGGCCATCCGCGGGAGAGCGACCTGCTCCGGGCGATCGCGGAGTTCCCCCGGGTGCTCTCCGGCGCCGCCGAGCTGCGCGCCCCGCACCGGGTGGCCCGCTATCTGGAGGAGCTGGCGGGCACCTACCACCGGTTCTACGACTCCTGCCGGGTGCTGCCACGCGGCGACGAGGAGGCCACGCCGCTGAACACCGCGCGGCTGTGGCTGTGCGCGGCCACCGCCACGGTGCTGCGCAACGGGTTGGCAGTGCTCGGCGTGCACGCCCCGGAGCGGATGTGAGGGCGCACCCCGCGGGGCCGCTGCACGCCGGGATCGCCCCGCCGCCGGCCGCCGGTGCCGCGCCGGCCGACCTCGGCGCGCTGGACCCGCAGGTCTGGCCCCGCTCGGCCCGTCGCGTGGACGGCGAGCTGCACCTGGGCGGCCGCCCGGTGACCGCACTCGCCCGCGAGCACGGGACGCCGCTGTTCGTGCTGGACGAGGGCGACTTCCGTGGCCGGGCCGCGGACTTCGCCGGCGCGTTCGCGGGCGCCGACGTGCACTACGCCTCCAAGGCGTTCCTCTGCGGTCAGGTGGCCCGGTGGATGGCCGAGGACGGCCTGCACCTGGACGTCTGCAGCGGCAACGAGCTGGCCCTGGCGCTGGCCGCGGGGTTCCCGGCCGCGCGCATCGCCTTGCACGGCAACAACAAGTCCCTCGTCGAGCTGCAGCTGGCGGTGGACGCCGGCATCGGGCACGTGGTGCTGGACAGCTTCGACGAGATCGACCGGCTGGTGTCGCTGGCCGCCGCCCGGGTAGCGGCCGGCGGGCAGCCGGTCCCGGTGCTCATCCGCGCCACCGTCGGCATCGAGGCGCACACGCACGAGTTCATCGCCACCGCCCACGAGGACCAGAAGTTCGGCTTCTCGCTGGCCACCGGCGACGCGCTGGCCGCCGCGCGCCGGGTCTGCGACGAATCGGCCCTCGAGCTGGTCGGGCTGCACAGCCACATCGGCTCGCAGATCTTCGACACCGCCGGCTTCGAGGCCGCCGCGCACCGGGTGGTCGGGCTCCTGGGCGCGGTCCGCGACGCCACCGGCCGGGTGCTGGCCGAGCTCAACCTCGGCGGCGGCTTCGGCATCGCCTACCTGCCCGACGACGACCCGGTGAGCCCGGGGGACGTCGCGGACAAGCTGCGCGGCATCGTGGCTGCCGAGTGCGCCGAGCTGGGCCTGCCGGCGCCCCGGCTGGCCGTCGAGCCGGGCCGGGCGATCGCCGGCCCGGGCACCGTCACCCTCTACGAGATCGGCACGATCAAGCCGGTGCGGCTGGGGGCCAGCTGCTCCCCGGGCACCCCGCTGGTGCGCATCTACGGCTCGGGCGACGGTGGGATGAGCGACAACATCCGCACCGCCCTCTACGACGCCGCCTACACCTGCGTGCTGGCCAACCGGGACTCCGACGCCCCGCCGGCGCTGTGCCGGGTGGTCGGCAAGCACTGCGAGAGCGGCGACATCCTGGTGCGCGACCTGTGGCTGCCCGCCGACGTCGTCCCCGGCGACCTGCTCGCGGTGGCCGCCACGGGCGCCTACTGCTGGTCGATGGCGAGCAACTACAACTACCTCCTCAAGCCCCCCGTGGTCGCCGTGCGGGACGGCGTGGCCACCGAGTTGGTCCGGCGTCAGACACTGTCCGACGTGTTCGCCCTCGACGCTGTCCTCGCCGACGTACCCGCGCCCGCCCCTGCGCCCCCGCAGCCCGCCCCCGCGCCGCGGCTGGGGGTGTCGTCGTGACGGGCCCGTCGACCGCGCCGCTGCGGGTCGCCCTGCTGGGCTGCGGCACCGTCGGCAGCGCCGTGCTGCGGTTGCTGACCGACCAGGCCGCCGACCTCGCGGCCCGGATCGGGCGCCCGGTGGAGGTGGCCGGGGTCGCCGTCCGCCGGCCCGACCGGCACCCGGGCGTGCCTGCCGAGCTGCTCACCACCGACGCCCAGGCGCTGGTGACCCGCCCGGACGTCGACCTGGTCATCGAGGTGATCGGCGGCATCGAGCCGGCCCGCACGCTGCTGCTGGCGGCCATGGCCGCGGGCAAGTCGGTGGTCAGCGCGAACAAGGCGCTGCTGGCCGACGAGGGAGTCGCCCTGCATGCCGCCGCCGCGGCCGCCGGGGTCGACCTCTACTACGAGGCCGCCGTCGCCGGCGCCATCCCGCTGCTGCGCCCACTGCGCGAATCGCTGGCCGGCGACCAGATCCGCCGCGTCGTGGGCATCGTCAACGGAACGACGAACTACATCCTCTCGCGCATGGCCGAGACCGGGGCCGGCTTCGCCGAGGCACTGGCCGAGGCCACCGAGCTGGGCTACGCCGAGGCCGACCCGACCGCTGACATCGACGGTTTCGATGCCGCCGCCAAGGCCGCGATCCTCGCCTCGCTGGCGTTCCACACGCCGGTCACCGCGGCCGACGTGCACCGCGAGGGCATCTCCGCGGTGTCGGCCACCGACGTCGCCCGTGCCGCCGAGATCGGTTGCACGGTCAAGTTGCTGGCCATCTGCGAGCGGGTGGGCAACGGGAACGGGGACGGGGACACCGTCGCCGTGCGGGTCCACCCCGCGATGATCCCGACGACCCACCCGCTGGCTGCCGTCGGCGGGGCCTTCAACGCCGTCTTCGTCGAGGCCGAGGCCGCGGGCCAGCTGATGTTCTACGGCCAGGGTGCGGGCGGGCAGCCGACGGCCAGTGCCGTCCTGGGTGACCTCGTCGCGGTGGCCCGCAACCGCCTCATCGGGGCCGCCGGGCAGGCCTCGACCGGCTACGCCAACCTCGCGGTGCGGCCGATGGACGAGACCCCCACCCGCTATCACGTCAGCCTCGACGTCGCGGACAAGCCCGGGGTGCTCGCCACCGTCGCGCACGAGTTCGCGCGGCACGAGGTCAGCATCTCCACCGTCCGGCAGGACGGTCGTGGGGACGCCGCCACGCTCGTGATCGTCACGCACAGCGCACCCGACGCCGCGCTGTCTGCCACCATCGCCGCGCTGCGGGACATGCCCGCCGTTCGAGGCGTCACCAGTGTCCTGCGCGTGGAGG
>JAOPWG010000313.1 GCA_025965775.1 Modestobacter sp.
GGTCGAGGATGCGCCGGGTCTCCTGGGCGTCGACCAGTGCGGTGTCCAGCTCGCGGGGGTTGGCCACGGCCCGGGCGATCGCCTCGCGGGTGATCTCGTGGAAGACCATCCGGCGGACCGGCACCGACGGCTTGAGGGTGTCGATCAGGTGCCAGGCGATGGCCTCGCCCTCGCGGTCCTCGTCCGTCGCGAGGTAGATCTCGCTGGCGTCCTTGACCAGCTGCTTGAGCCGGGTCACCTGCTGCCGCCGGTCGGGGCTGACCACGTAGAGCGGGGAGAAGCCGTGGTCGACGTCGACACCGAGCCGGGCCCACGACTCGCCCTTGTGCGCGGCCGGCACGTCAGCAGCGTTGCGCGGCAGGTCGCGGATGTGCCCGATGCTCGCCTCGACGACATAGTCGCTGCCCAGGTACCCGGCGATGGTCTTGGCCTTCGCCGGGGACTCCACGATGACCAACGGCTTGCCCCCGCCCGCGGCAGCACGCTTGCGGGGCGTACGGGTACCGGTGGTCGAGTCGGCTACGGCGGTCTTCGCGGTCTTGGGCGGCACGGTGCTCCTGTCGGGGGTGCTGACTGCAGGCGCCGGGGTGCTCCGGACGCACGCGGCTGCACTGGACGTGCACCCGCTCGGCGTGGCCACGGTAGGCCACGCGCTCAGGCGTTGGCGGACGGCGAGCAACGGCGGGCGTGCCGCATCCGGCACAACGACTGGCGCGACGAGCTGTTCCCGCTCTCGCCGGAGGCCGTCGACCCGGCGTCGGGGCCGGCGTCCCGCCCGGCCGCTCCCCCGCCCGCTCACCTGCCCGCTCACCTGCTCGCTCACCTGGCCTTCCTGGTGCCGGCCACGACCTCGCCCATCGCGGCGAGGGTGGGCCGGTCGGCGTCGTAGTACTGGGTGTGGCCCTGGGTGAGGTCGGTGGGCAGCTCGAAGTCGCCGAACCACGGATCAGCCGGGCTGGGGCCGAACCAGTCGCAGACGGAGACCGGGTCGGCAGGCGTCCAGGCGCCGTAGACCTCCGGGGCCTCCAGGGACCGTGCGGTGAGCGCCTCGGTCCCCGGGCTGCCCAGCAGCACCAGGGCGTCGGCGGCGAGCCGGCCGGTGGCCTGGGCCGCCCGGCCTGCCACCAGGGCGCCGTAACTGTGCGCCAGCACCGTGGTGCGCGGGGTCGGCGGCGCGCCGGGCGCGGCTCGGGTCGCGGCGAGCCCGTCCAGCGCCCGGTCCAGGGCGGGCCCGCCCCGCTGGGCGAGCTGACTGGACGGTGCGGCGAACACGCTGCGCGGCGTCCGGTAGCCGAGCCAGGCGACGGCGGCGACGGACAGTCCCGGGGCGGCCGCGCTGGCGGCGGCGGCGACGTCACGGGCATCGGCGGTCAGGGCGGCGAGGTCGTCGGCGGGACTGGTCAGGATTCCCGGGATCAGTACCGCGATCGCCGCCGCGGTGTCGACGTCGCCGAGTGACAGCGCCACCAGGTCACCCAGCGGGTCGAACTGCAACAGCTGGACCGGCTGTCCGTCGTCCTGGCGGCGGCCGATCTCGGCGGCCACCGCCACGGCCATGGCGTGCTCCGCACCGCCCCGCGGGAGGTCGCGCACCGCCCGGTCGAGCAGCCGCCGGTTGGCCAGGTCGCGCGCCCAGCCGGGCAGGCCGTCCAGCCCGCCGACCTCGGCCGGGTGGGTCGCGACCGCGGCCCGCTGCTGGTGCACCGACAGGCCCGCCCACCAGGTGGCCACCTCGCCCGGCGCACGGCCGGCGGGCGGCTGCGGAGGCCCGACGGGCCCGACGGGGCCGACGGGGGCCAGCCGGGCAGCGAGCTCACCGAAGTCGGCCACCCCGGGGACTGCGATGTCGCCGAGCCGACCGATCGGCTCCTGGGCGGCGTGGGCCGTGGCGAGCACGCGGGCGGCGGCCGCCTGCGCCTCCTCGGCCAGGGCGGCGACCCGCGCTGCGGCGAACTGGCGGTCGGCGAGGTCGGCACGGTGGTCCGGCGCCATCGCCGCGGTGGGCTGCCGGGGGTCGGGTCGCGGCTGACCGGCGGCGTCCAGGGGCACTCCCCCGGCCACCGCAACCGACGACGCGGCGGCAGCCAGCTGCTGGGCCTCGGCGGCGTCGGTCACCAGGGCGGCCAAGCTGCGGTGCGCGCCGTCCAGGGCCGCGCCGACCCCCATGGTGACCGTGGACAGCTCCTCCAGGGCTGCTGCCGCCGCCGTCCCGGCCGGCCCGGACCAGCACTCCGCGCGGCCGAGCTGCCGCCCGACCACGTCCAGCCGGACCCGCCACGGCAGCAGCCGCTCGGCCACCAGGCCCAGGGTGCCGACCGCCCCGCGGAGCAGGGGGACGTCCCAGCCGGCGAGCTCGGCCAGGGCCGGGGCGCCGGTCACCGGGCCACCGCGACCAGGCCGTGCCGGCCGGCGCCGATCTGTTCGGCCAGGCCGGCGTCCGCGGTGCGGTAGCCGGCCACCGCGGCGTCCAGCACGGCGGCCACCGCCAGCGTCCGGGCGGCGAGGACGGTCACCACCACGGCCCAGCCGGCACCGACGTCGCCCGCGGCATCGCCCGCCGCGCCGCCGAGTGCCGCCCCCAGTGACCGGCCGGTCGACGCGCTGAGCTCTGCCTCATCGTCCAGCTGCCGGCCCAGCGCGGTCAGCTCGTCGAGCAGGACGGCGAGCGCGTCGAGCTGGACGGAGATGAGGTGGGACACGGGGCCTCCCGGCGCTGCCGCGGTCCCGTGGGCGGGGCCGACGCAGCGACGCTAGGGAGAGCGGAGGACGGCCGGGGCGCCGTCGTCCACACCCCGGCCGGCCGTCCACAGACCACCGTCGGGAGTGCCGCTCAGGACGCGCGGGTGCTCAGCCTGGGCGCGGTGGAGTCGCTGTCCCCGCCCACCACGACCGATCGGCGCTTGCTGACCACGAAGGCGCCCACGATCACCAGCACCGCGACCACCGCGATGGCCACCCGCACCGCGGTGTTGGCGCCCCCGCCGACCGACAGGCCCACCACCGCCGGCGCGATCAGCAGCGCCACCAGGTTCATCACCTTGAGCAGCGGGTTGATCGCCGGCCCAGCGGTGTCCTTGAACGGGTCGCCCACGGTGTCCCCGATGACGGTGGCCGAGTGCGCCTCGCTGCCCTTACCGCCGTAGGCGCCGTCCTCGACCACCTTCTTGGCGTTGTCCCAGGCGCCACCGGAGTTGGCCAGGAAGACCGCCATCAGCGTGCCGGTGGCGATGGCGCCCACCAGGTAGGCGGCGAGCGGGCCGAAGCCGAGACCGAAGCCGACGGCAACCGGGGCGAGCACGGCCAGCAGACCGGGGGTGGCCAGCTCGCGCAGCGAGTCCTTGGTGCAGATGTCGACCACGGCCCCGTAGTCGGGGCGTT
>JAOPWG010000317.1 GCA_025965775.1 Modestobacter sp.
CGGCGTAGGCCCCGGCGTCGGCGCCCAGCAGCCAGCCGGGCAGCCCGGCCCGGACCTCGGCCACGGGTGCCGCGAACCGGTCCGTCACGGCGGCGAGTGGTCCGGCCGGGTCGGTGGACAGCTCCGGCACCCCGAGCAGCCAGCGGGCCGCGCGCTCGGCCAGCCGGGTGACCTCTGTCCGCAGCTGCACCTGGACGGCGGCCGGCACCCGGTTGTCCAGCTCGCGCGGGGCGTCCCACAGCCGGTCCAGGTCGAAGACGGCCCGGGCCACCGCGTGCGCCCGGATCACCGTCACCAGCGGCGCGCCGGTCTCCTCGGCCAGCCGGAACAGCCCGGTGATCCCGGCGGTGTTCACCGTCCGGTTGCTCAGCGCGGTGGCCACGATCTCCCGGCGCAGCGGGTGCCCGGTCAGCGCGGCCGGGAACCGGCGCCGCAGCGCGGCGGGGAAGTAGCCGGTGAGCAGCTCGACCAGCGCCGGGTCGTCGGGCAGCCCGGAAGCCAGCAGCGCGTCGCCGACCTCGATCTTGGCGTAGGCGAGCAGCACCGACAGCTCCGGTGAGGTGAGCGCCTGGCCGTCCCGGCGTCGCTCGGTGATCGCCCGGTCGTCGGGCAGCGCCTCCACGGCCCGGTCCAGCCGGTCCCCGCGTTCCAGGGCCAGCAGGTAGCGCTGGTGGGCATCGAGCAGGCTGCGCGCCGAGGCCGCCTCCACGGCCAGGGCCGCGTTCTGGGCGTAGTTGTCGGTCAGTACCGCGGCGGCGACCTCGTCGGACATCTCGACCAGCAGCCGGGCGCGGCCCACGGCGTCCAGCCGGCCCTCGTCCACCACCCGGTTCAGCGCGATCTTGATGTTGACCTCGTGGTCGGAGGTGTCCACCCCCGCGGAGTTGTCGATCGCGTCGGTGTTGACCCGGCCGCCGGCCAGCGCGAACTCCACCCGGCCGCGCTGGGTGAGCCCCAGGTTGCCGCCCTCGCCGACCACCCGGGACCGCAGCTGCCCGCCGTCCACCCGGACCGCGTCGTTGGCCTTGTCCCCGACGTCCAGGTGGCTCTCGGTCGCGGCCTTCACGTAGGTGCCGATACCGCCGTTGAACAGCAGGTCGACCGGGGCCAGCAGGACCGCGCGCACCAGCTCGGCCGGGCTCAGCGCCTCGACGTCCCCGGGCAGGCCCAGCGCAGTGCGCATCGGCTCGGACACCGGCACCGACTTGGCGGTGCGCGGCCACACCCCTCCCCCGGCGCTGATCAGCGTGCTGTCGTAGTCGGCCCACGACGAGCGGGGCAGCTGGAACAGCCGCCGCCGCTCGGCGTAGGAGGTCGCCGCGTCGGGCGTGGGGTCGACGAAGACGTGCCGGTGGTCGAAGGCCGCGACCAGGCGCAGGTGCTCCGACAGCAGCATCCCGTTGCCGAACACGTCACCGGACATGTCGCCGATGCCGACGACGGTGACCTCCTGGCTCTGCACGTCCACGCCGAGCTCGCGGAAGTGCCGGGTCACCGACTCCCAGGCGCCGCGGGCGGTGATGCCCATCGCCTTGTGGTCGTAGCCCACCGACCCGCCGGAGGCGAAGGCGTCACCGAGCCAGAAGCCACGCTCGATCGCCACCGAGTTGGCCAGGTCGGAGAAGGTCGCCGTCCCCTTGTCCGCGGCGACCACCAGGTAGGTGTCGTCGGCGTCGTGCCGGACGACGCGCTGCGGCGGGACGACCCGCCCCTCCACCAGGTTGTCGGTCAGCGACAGCAGCGCGCCGATGAACAACTGGTAGCAGGCCCGGCCCTCGGCCATCACCTCGTCCCGCGAGGCCGGCCCGCCATCGGCCCCGGCCGGGGGGTCGAGGACGACGAAGCCGCCCTTGGCGCCGGTCGGCACGATCACGGTGTTCTTCACCGTCTGCGCCTTCACCAGCCCGAGCACCTCGGTGCGCAGGTCCTCGCGCCGGTCGCTCCAGCGCAGGCCGCCGCGGGCGACGGCGCCGAATCGCAGGTGCACACCCATCACCCGCGGCGAGCTGACCCAGACCTCCCGGGCCGGTCGCGGCTCGGGCAGGTCGGGGACGGCGTGCGGGTCCAGCTTGATCGCCAGCGGTGTGCCGCCGGTGAAGACCCCGGCGGTGTAGGCCGTCGTCCGCAGCGTCGCCCGCACCGCGGCCAGCAGCGAGGAGAGCACCCGGTCGGCGTCCAGCGAGTCGACCCGGCCGATCGCCGCGGTCAGCGACTCGACCAGCTCGGCCTCCCGCTCGGCCCGGCCCGTGGTCCGGTCGGGGTGGAAGCGGGTCTCGAAGAGCGCGACGAGCCGGGCGACCACGTCGGGGTGGGCGGCCAGCGTCTCCTGCACGTAGCCCTCGCCGAAGGGCAGGCCGCCCTGGCGCAGCCACTGCACGTACGCCCGCAGGACGGCGACCTGCCGCCAGTTGAGCCCGGCCAGCAGCACGAGGGCGTTGAGCCCGTCGTCCTCGGCGCGGTGGGTCCACACCGCGGTGATCGCGTCGGTGAACCGTTCGGCGAGGCTGCCGGGGAAGGGAACCTCCCCGGCAGGGGCGGCCAGGCCGAAGTCGTAGACCCAGGCCAGCGGCGCGCCGATCCGGTCGATCTCGTAGGGCCGCTCGTCGACGACGTCCACGCCCATGTGCTGCAGGACCGGCAGCACCTCCGACAGCAGCAGCCGCTCCCCCACCCGGTAGACGGTCAGCCGGCGTTCGCCGGCCGATGCGTCGCGCGGCGTCCACAGCCGCAGGTCCATCTCGCCGGGCGTCAGCCGGTCCAGCCGGTCGAGGTCGTCGACGGCGACCTCGGCGGGGAAGTCCTCCTGGTAGGCGACGGGGAAGGCGTCGGCGGCGCGGGCCAGGAGCCGCGGCGCCTCGCCGTCGTGCCGGGCGACCAGCGCCTCGGCCAGCTCGTCGGTCCAGCTGCGGGCCGCGTCCGCCAGCGCGGTCTCCAACGCCGGGACGTCGACGTCGGGCAGTGTGGGGCCCTCGCTGCGGCTGACCGGCACGCGGACGACGAAGTGCAGCCGGCTGAGCACCGACTCACTCGAGCGCACCGTGTACTCGACGCTGGTGCCGCCCAGGCGTTCGAGCAGCAGTTGCTGCATGGCCAGCCGCACCTGGGTCGTGTACCGGTCGCGGGGCAGGTACACCAGGGCGGAGAAGAACCGGCCGAACGGGTCGCGGCGCAGGAACAGCCGGGTCTGCCGGCGCTCGCGCAGGTGCAGCACGGCCAGCGCGACCGGCAGCAGCTCGTCGGCGTCGACCTGCAGCAGCTCGTCGCGCGGATAGGTTTGCAGCACGTCGAGCAGCTCCTTGCCCGAGTGGCTGTCGGCGGGCACCCCGGACCGGGCCAGCACAGCCGCCGCGGTGCGCCGGACCAGCGGCACGTCCCGGACACTGCTGCTGTACGCCTCGCTCGGGAACAGCCCGACCAGCCGGTGCTGGCGGGCCCGCCCGCCCTCCCCCTCGCCCGGCAGGGTCACCGCCACCACGTCCAGCCAGCCCGGCCGGTGCACGGTGGAGCGGGCATCGCCCTTGGTGACCACGACCCGCCGCTGGGCGACGACCTCCGGGGCGGCCAGCCCGGCCGGCACGACGGGTGTGCCGGGCTCGTTGTCGCTGCGCAGCACGCCCAGCCCGGAGCCGGGCACCGGCCGGGTTGGGTCGAGGTCGACGGAGCGGGCGCCGAGGAAGACGAAGTTGCCCGCGGCCAGCCAGCGCAGCAGGTCCGCCGCCTCGTGCGGGTCGGCGGCGGGATGAGCGGCGGGATGACCCGAGGGGGCGGCCGGGTCGGCACCAGGGGCGGCGGCGGGTCCGGCGGGAACCGGCAGCGCATCCAGGGACCTGGCGAGCTCGTAGGCCCGGGCGGTGAGCCGGTCGGCGTCCTCGTGCACGGCCCGCACGTCGGCGAGCACCGTGCGCAGCCCGGTCAACAGGTCGGTGGCGGCCTCGTCGTCGACCCGTCCGTCCAGCACGACGGCCATCCAGGACTCGGACAGCGCGTCGGCACCGCAGGCCCCGGCGTCGGCGCTGTCGCAGAAGGCGAGCAGCCGGCCGGCGACGTCCCGGCGGACCACCACGACCGGGTGGACGACGTGGTCGACGCCGATGCCCTGCCGCACCACCTCGGCAGTGACCGAGTCGACGAGGAAGGGCATGTCGTCGGTGACCACCCGCAGCACCGCCCCGCCCTCGTCCCGCCGGTGGACGTCGAGGGTGGCCGACCCCTGCGGGCGCGAGGTGGCCAGCCACAGGTGGCCCAGGGCGAGCCGGGCCAGCTCAGCCGGCTCGCGGCCGACGACCTCGGCCGCGGGCTCGCCGCCGTAGAAGCGGTGCAGCAGGGCGGGCAGGTCGGCGGGCTGCACGCCGGCCGGCAACTCACCGAGGCCGGCCAGCTGGCGTTCCGCGGCCTCCGCGGCCCGGTCCAGCAGTCGGCGCTTCTCCTCCTGCGCGGCCTCGAGCGAGGCGAGGTCGGCGGGGAGGTCGACCAGGCGGTCGGGGCCGCCGTCCGGGACGTCCACCGAGGGAGGAGAACCGGGGAGGGCCATGTCCGGTCACGCTAGCGACCCCGGTCCGACCCCGTCGTGCGGGGCGGGTCAGCTGCCGCGCACCTTCAGCGGCAGCACCAGCTCGGCGATCCAGCTGAACAGGGCGATGAGGAAACCGCCGGCGACCGCCGACCAGAAGCCGTCGACGCTGAACCGGTCGGAGAGGGCCGCGGTGAGGCCCAGCAGTGCGGCGTTCACCACCAGCAGGAACAGGCCCAGGGTGAGCACCACGAACGGCAGCGCGAGCAGCCGGATGATCGGCCCGAGCACCGAGTTGACGACGGCGAACAGCAGCGCCACCCACAGGTAGGTGCCCGCCACGCCGGCCCGGCCGCCGGCCGTCTCCACGTGGATGCCGCTGACCAGCCGGGTGACCACATAGATGATCACGGCCAGGACGACGACGCGGAGCGCGAACTTCACGATCGTGTTCACGTGCGAACGGTAGCCCCGCATGATCACCGACGGACCCTCTCGCACCGTCTACCGCTGTCTCGGGTCGCCGCTAGACCAGGACAGACAGCGCTCGACGAAGGGAGTCCGTACGGTCCTCGAGGTGGCGGGTGAGCGGCAGGACCACGCGGAGCGGGCGGCGAGCACGCCGGCCCGCACCGCACCGGAGCTGCGCCGCGCCCGCGTGGCGGTCGGGGCGTGCTTCTTCACCAACGCCGTCCTCTACGCCAACCTGGTCCCGCGCTACCCCGAGGTCAAGGAGCACCTCGGGGTCGGCAACGCCGCCCTCGGCGCGGCGCTGGCGGCCTTTCCCCTGGGCGCCCTGCTCGCCGGCCTTTCCTCGGCGGCGCTGATCCGGCGGTTCGGCTCGGCCCGCCTGGCCACCTCGGGCATGGTCGTGCTGGGCGTGGCCCTGTGGTCGGCGTCCATCGCGCCGAGCTGGTGGCTGCTCGCCGCGGCCCTGCTGGTGGCCGGCGCGCTGGACGCCGTGGTCGACGTCGCGCAGAACGCCTCCGGGCTGCGGGTGCAGCGGCGCTACGGGCGGTCCATCCTCAACGGCCTGCACGGTCTCTGGAGCATCGGCGCGGTCACCGGCGGGCTGCTCGGCTCGGCTGCCGCCGGCGTCGGCCTCCCGCTGGGCGCTCACCTGGGGCTCTCCGCGGCGGTCTTCGGTGCGCTGGCTCTGGGCGCCTCCCGCTGGATGCTGCCCGGGTCCGACGCCGCCGAGGCCGACACCGGCCGGGCGGCCGGCGCCGCTGCTGTGCGGCCGTCACCGGGGCGGCGCACCGCCGTCCTCGCGCTGGTCGCGCTGGGCCTGCTCGCCGCCTGCGGTGCGTTCGTGGAGGATGCCGGCGCCTCCTGGAGCGCGCTCTACCTGCGGGAGGACCTGGCGGCCGGCGCGGCCACCGCCGGCCTGGCGTTCGTCGCCCTGCAGGCCGCCATGACCTTCGGGCGGCTCACCGGCGATCGCGTCGTGGACCGCTTCGGGCAGCGCCGGACCGTGCGCGCCGGCGGGGCCGTGACCGCGGCCGGCATGGGGGTGGCCCTGGCCGTGCCGTCCGTACCGGCGACCCTGGTCGGCTTCGCCCTCGCCGGCCTCGGGGTGGCCACCCTGGTGCCCGCGGTCTTCGCCGCCGCCGACGAGCTGCCCGGCCTCCCGCGGGGCCTGGGGCTGACGGTGTCGAACTGGCTGCTGCGGATCGGCTTCCTGCTCTCCCCTCCACTGGTCGGCCTGGTGGCCGACGCCACGAGCCTGCGCGTCGCGCTGCTGGGCGTGGTGGTCGCCGGCGCCGGCGCGCTCGTCCTCGGCCGGTACCTGCGCCGCTCCGCCGCCGTCGCCTGAGGGGACTGTCGAGGTCCCTCTGTCACCGTCTAGCGCCAGAGCTAGACGGCCGGATACGGCCCTCGACGGCGACACGCGCTACCCCGTTCTACGGATGTCTACCTCCGGCACTAGACGACCCCATACCGTGCTCGACATGGACCCCGTGCGGAACCCGTACGCCCCCGGTGCCGGCCAGCGCCCGCCGGAGCTCGCCGGCCGGGACACCGAGCTGTCGGCCTTCGACGTCGTCCTCGAGCGGATCGCGCACGGTCGGCCGGAGCGCTCGCTGGTGCTCACGGGACTGCGCGGGGTGGGCAAGACGGTGCTGC
>JAOPWG010000321.1 GCA_025965775.1 Modestobacter sp.
GGCGGCCAACCAGCGGATCAACGAGGGGATCGCGCAGAAGGTCGACGCCATCGTGATCTTCCCGCTGGACGCCAACGCCGTCGGCCCCGGCGTCCAGGCCGCCAAGGACGCGGGGATCCCGGTCTTCATCTTCCAGGACATCTCCTCGATCAACGCCACCGGCAAGGTCGCCTTCCCCGACGAGGCGCGGGGCAAGACCGCCGGTGAGGCGCTGGCCAAGGCGGCCGGTGGCACCGGCACGGCGACCGTGCTGTCCGGGCTGCCGACGGACAACATCGAGAACGCCGTCAAGGGCGGCGTCGCCGGCCTGCAGAGCGGTGGCATGACCCTGGTCGGGGACCCGAACAACCAGCGGAACCTGAAGGACGACGCGCCGGGTGCCCAGGCGATCGCGCAGGCGATCTTCCAGAACCACCCGGACCTCACCGCGCTGCTGGTCTACAACTCCGCATCGGCCACCGGGGCGATCGCCGCGGCGCGCCAGGCCGGCATCGCCGACAAGGTGCAGATCGGCACCATGGCCGGTGAGGACACCAACATCACCCAGCTCCAGGACGGCACCCTGGCGGTCTCCTACGACCTGGACGGCCTGCAGTACGGCAGCGTGATGGCCGACCTGGTGACCCGGTCGCTGACCGGCAAGGTCGCCGACGGCACCGTCGTCGACGCCCCGGAGGGCGCTGTCTTCACCAAGGACAACGCCGCCACGTTCGTGCCGTGGACCAAGCGGGTCAGCTACATCGACATCCCCTCGACCTACTGAGACCACCCATCGGCATCGGGAGCACGAGGTGACGGACGTGCAGGCGTCGGCGACCGCAGCAGCCGACCCGTCGCAGACACCCGCGCTCGTCGTCCGAGGGCTGGTCAAGCGGTACGAGGCAACCCTCGCGCTCGGCGGTGTGGACGTCGAGATCCGCCGCGGTGCGGTGACCGCGGTGGTGGGGGCGAACGGCTCGGGCAAGACGACCCTGCTCAAGGTGGTCTCGGGGCTCGTGTCGGCCACGGAGGGGACGGTGCACGGCCCGGACGGCCGGGCCGTGCACCGCCTCGCGGACGCCCAGCGGGCGGGCATCGCGCTGGTGCCGCAGGAGCCGACCGTGGCCGGGCACCTGACCGTCTGGCAGAACGTGGCCCTGGGGCGCCCGCGGGCGTCCCGGGGCCCGTTCCTCGATGCCCGGCGGGCCCGGGCGCTCGCCGCGGAGGCCAGCGCCGGGCTGCTGCCCGCCGACGTGCTCGACCGGCCGGCCGGCTCGTTGAGCAAGTCGGCGCGGCAACTGGTCCAGCTGGCCGGCGCGGTCGCCCGGGATCCGGCGGTGCTGCTGCTCGACGAGCCCACAGCGGTGCTCGACGAGGACGGCGTGGTGGCCCTGCACGCGCTGGTCCGGGCCTTCGTCGACGCGGGCGGCACCGTCGTCCTCGTGTCGCACCGGCTGCGCGACGTCCTCGACCTGGCCGACGACGTGGTCGTGTTGCGCAACGGCACGGTCGGGCACGCCGGACCGGTCGAGGCGGGCACCGAAGCACAGATCGTCGCGCTGCTCTCCGCCGAGGAACGCCCGCGCCGCCGGCCCCACCGGCCCGACCCCGCCCGGGTCGCGCTGGAGGCGACCGGCATCCGCGGCTGGCGGGGCCTGGAGGTCGACTCGCTCGTCGTGCACCGCGGGGAGATCGTCGGGATCGCCGGCCAGAGCGGCAGCGGTCGCTCCCGGCTCGCCTCCGTGCTGGCCGGCGCGTACCCGGCCGCCGGGCGGATCACGGTCGAGGGCCGGTACGTCGCGACCGGCAGCATCGCCGCCGCCCGGTCCGCCGGCATCACCTACATCCCCGAGGACCGCCAGGCGACGGCGATCCTGGCCAACCAGTCGGTCACGGCGAACCTGCTGCTCGGCCGGGACGGACCGGAGCTCCGCCGGGGGCCCTTCCGGCGCCGGGCCGCCGAGCGGGCCGACGCGGTGGCGCTCATCGAGCGGTTCGAGGTCCGGCCCCCGGAACCCGACCGGCCGGCCGGGCTGCTGTCGGGTGGCAACCAGCAGAAGCTCGTGGTGGGGCGGGCACTGTCCCGCACGCAGGTGGTGGTCGTCGCCGACGAGCCGACCCAGGGGGTCGACGCGAGCGCGCGGGGAGCGATCCACGCCGCACTCCTCGACGCCGCCGCCGATGGTGCCGGGGTCGTCGCCGTCTGCAGCGAGTTCGAGGAGCTCTTCGAGATCTCCGATCGCATCGTCGTGCTCTGCGACGGCCGGGTCGTCCTGGACCGGCCCCGCCATGAACTCACCCCCGCCGAGGTGCTCGCCGCCTCGCTCGGGTCCATCCACCACTCCCCCGATGCCGACGTCCCCGGCGCAGCGGCTGTCGGCGTTCCCGTTCCCAGTGCCCGTGCCACGGAGGACCAGCCCTGATGACCCTCACCGCCGCGCCCCCCACGCTGGCCCCGGGCACGCCCCGCGCCCGCCGGTCGTCGCCGCTGCGCCAGCAGGCGATGTTCCTGGCGGTCATCGTGCTGATGTTCGCCGGCGCCCTGCTGTTCCTGCCGCAGATGCGCAACAGCAACTACCTCATGGTCCAGCTCGCCACGTACTCAGCGGTGCTGATCATGGCGCTGGGTCAGACGTTCGTCGTCGTGCAGGTGGGCTTCGACCTGTCCACCGGAGCCGTGCAGGGCTTCGTCGGTGGCCTGGTCTACCTGATGGTCGGCTGGGGCATGGCCGACGGACCGGTGATCCTGCTGGCGCTGCTCGTCGCCGGGGCGATCGGGTTCGCCGTCCACGGGCTGCTGATCGCCAAGGCGAAGATGAACTTCTTCATCGTGACCCTGGCCAGCTTCACCATCCTGCCCAGCCTGCTGCGGGTCATCCTCGACGGCTCGAGCAAGCCGGTCTTCAGCCCGGCCCTGGACT
>JAOPWG010000337.1 GCA_025965775.1 Modestobacter sp.
GGCCGCCCCATCGGTACCGGTACGCGTCCACGGGGAGTCATCGTCCCAGCTCCGGCTGTGCCGGGTGGGGGGAGTGGCCGGGCGCAGGGCAGGGTGCAGCCGTGAACGAGCTTGCGAGGTCACGCAGAGATGCAGCACCGGCGGACACGAGCCCGACGAGCGACAGCGAGGAGCTCTCGTGACCGTGCGATCGATCCTGCTGTTCGTGCTGGCCGCCGTGCTCGAGATCGGCGGTGCCTGGCTGGTGTGGCAGGGGCTGCGGGAGCACCGCGGCCTGGTCTGGGTGGGCGCCGGGGTGGTGGCCCTGGGCCTCTACGGCGTGGTCGCGACCCTGCAGACCGGCGTGCCCTTCGGCCGGGTGCTGGCCGCCTACGGTGGGGTCTTCATCGTCGGATCGCTGGCCTGGGCGGTGGTGGCCGACGGGTTCCGGCCCGACCGGTGGGACCTCGCCGGTGCCCTGGTCTGCCTGGGCGGCGTCGCCCTGCTCATGTACGCCCCGCGGAGCTCCTGACCGGGGCGACCCCCACGCCGGTCGTCGAGCAACGCCAGGACGGCGGCGTACTGGTCGCCCGACAGCCACGAGGGGTTGCTGCCGGCCGGCATGCGCAGCACCTCGGCGGCCCGGGCGACCGGATCGGCCAGCAGCTCCGCCCGCGGCAGCGGGTCCGTCAGCAGCCGGAACCGCACCGGCACCTCCGGCCCGCCGGCGGGCTCGTCCACGCGGCCGGTCAGCTCACCGAGGGCGTGCACGCCGGGCCGGTCGCGGCCGCTGATCCACAGCAGGCAGGGCTGGCCGGGACCCATCAGCTCCAGCCGGTAGGAACGGCGCACGCACCGGATCAGCTCGTGCACGGCCCCCGGCGTCCAGCCCGGCACCAGCTTTCCGGGGGCCCGGCTGCTCTTGACCACCCAGCACGCGACGTCGGCCGCAGTCAGACGCATCACCCGGTCCTCCCGATCGGCACAGCTCACCTTCCCCGACGCCCGGGCCACACGCCCGGCGGGACGCTGCGCGAGCCCGGGCGCGGTGCCGGGCAGCCCGGAAGTGCCCTCGATCACAGGAGCAGGCTCAGGGCATGGACGCCGGCACACCTGGGGGAATGCCGGCGGACCGGGCGGGGCACCGGGCCGGGGAGCCGGCACTGCGACGGGCGGCGACGGGGGTCTTCCTGGCCGGCCTGGCGGTCTTCGCCACCCTCTACGCGCCCCAGGCGCTGCTGCCCGAGCTCTCCCGGGCCTTCGACGTCTCCCCGGCGTCCTCGACGCTGGTCATCTCGGTCAGCACCGCCGCCCTGGCCGTCGGACTGCTGGTGCTCGGCCCGCTGTCCGACCGGCGCGGCCGGACGCCGATCCTGCACGCCAGCCTGGCCGCCGCGGCGGCGCTGGCCGTGCTGCTCGCGCTGACCCCGGCCTGGTGGGTGCTGCTGGTGCTGCGGGCCCTGCAGGGGTTCGCGCTGGCCGGGCTGCCCGCCGTCGCCGTCGCCTACCTGAGGGAGGAGCTGCACCCCTCGGTCAGCACCCGGGCCATCGGGCTCTACGTCAGCGGCACCGCGATCGGCGGGCTCACCGGGCGGCTGCTGACCGGTGTGCTCACCGACCTCGGCGGCTGGCGGACTGCGCTGGGCGGGACGGCGGTGCTGGCGGTCGGCTGTGCGGTCGCCGTCCGGCTGCTGCTGCCGCCGTCCCGCCGGTTCACCCGGGTGCCCCGGGAAGGCGCGCTGCTGCGCCAGCTCGCCGCCGGGTTCACCGACCCCGCGCTGTTGGCGCTGTACGGGGTGGCGGCGCTGCTGATGGGCGGCTTCGTCGCGGTGTACAACGCCGGTACGTTCCGGCTGGAGTCCCCGCCGTACTCGCTGACCCCGGCTCTGGCGAGCCTGGTGTTCCTGGCCTACCTGCTCGGGTCGTTGAGCTCCCCGACGGCCGGTTGGCTGGCCGACCGGCTCGGGCGTCGGCTGGTCGTGCCGCTGTCGGTGGCGGTGATGGGGGCCGGCATCGCGCTGACGCTGCCCGGCCCGCTGTGGTGCATGGTCGCCGGGTTGTGCGTGCTGACCGTCGGCTTCTTCGCCGCCCACGGGGTCGCCAGCGGGTGGGTGGCGATGCGCGCGCAGCTGGGCGGCCGGGCGGTGGGGCAGGCCGCCTCGCTGTACTCGTTCTGGTACTACGTGGGCTCGTCGGTGGGCGGGACCCTGGCCGGCCGGGCCTGGCAGGACGCCGGGTGGCCGGGCGTGGCCGTCCTGGCCGGGTCGTGCACCGGCGGGGCCCTGCTGCTCACGGTGTTGCTGGGCCGCACGCGCTCGCTGCAGCGGCGCTGAGGCCGGCCGGGCACGCCCGGGCCGGATCAGCCCTGCTCGAGCCGGTCGGCCGGCAGCCAGGCCTCCACGAGCACGGGTCCGTGCTCACCGACGACGGTGTAGGCGATCCGGCCGTGCCAGCCGTCCTCGCGCTGCCGCCATTCGACGAGCAGGGCCGGCCGGCTGCCGGGGGCCTCGGGTGGGTCACGCACCCAGCAGTGCCGCCCGGGCCCCTGTCCGGCGGCCCGGCCGGCCCGGGTGGAGCCCGCGGTCGTTCCTGCCGGCGGCTCGGCCGGGGCCGGGGCCGGTACGCCCGCCCCTGACCACGCCGCGCGGTCGGCCAGCGAGGCCCCGTGCCGTCCCCGGTGCATCCCGCCAGCCATTCTCGAATGCTCTCACGGGATCGAACACCTGTACGACCGGGCGCTCCGGGGGCCGTGCGTGCCCGGCCGCCGGAGCCCGCCCGTCGTCCTCTGCGACGGGCGAGCCCCGGGCGTCGTGCTCAGCTGTCCTTCGTGCGCCTGCCGTTCCCGCTCTTGCCGGTCTTGCCGGTCTTGCCCGCCTTGCCCGCCTTGCCCGCCTTGCCGCCCTTGCCGCCGCCGGACGGGCGCGGTCTGGTCGGCTGCAGCCCCTCGGCGAGCACCTCGGCGACCGATCGCACCCCCGGGTGGGCGGCGAGGTCCTCGACCGGCACCGGCAGCGGCAGGGACCAGTTGGGGCGCCCGTCGGCGCCGGGCATGTTGGGGCGGCGCTCTTCGGCCAGCGCGTCGTCCAGGGTCGCCGACAGCAGGATCGACGGGGCGGCGGCCAGCGACCGGTGGGCGACCTCGACCGCTTCGGCGGCCGGAGCGCCGGCGGGCACCCCGGCGAGGTGCTCGAGCAGCGAGGCGCGACCCCGCTCGAGGTCCTCATGGCTGCCCAGCCCGTGCTCGCGCTGCTCGGCCAGGTCCGACCCGGTCCAGAGTCCGGCCACGGTGGGCAGGTCGTGGGTCGTGATGGCCGCCATCGCCTCCACCGGCCACTGCGCGGGATCGTCCTCCTCGAACCACAGCAGCCGGTAGGACAGCACCCCGTGCTCGGCCAGGGCCTCGCGGACGCCGTCCTCGACCGTGCCGAGGTCCTCACCGACCACGATCGCCTCGGCGCGGTGGCTCTCCAGGGCGACGATGTCCAGCAGGTCCTCGGCGGGGTAGCGGACATAGGCGCCGTCGGCGGCCGAGCCGCCGGCCGGCACCCACCACAACCGGAACAGCCCCATCACGTGGTCGACCCGCAGCCCACCCGCACCGGCCATGGTGGCCCGGATGGACTGGATGAACGGCTCGTACTCGGCGACCTGGAGCCGCCAGGGCACCAGCGGTGGGGAACCCCAGTCCTGGCCTAGGGAGTTGAAGGCGTCCGGCGGCGCACCCACGGTGACCCCGTCGGCGAGTACGTCCTGCCAGGCCCAGGCGTCCGCACCGCCACCGGCGACGCCGATCGGCAGGTCCTGGATGACGGTGATGCCCTCGGTGGCGGCCCGCAGCTGCAGGTCCATCGCCCACTGCAGCCATGCGTGGAAGGCCACCTCGGTCTCGGCGCCGGCCACGAAGTCGGCGACCCCGGCGCCGCGCGGGTCCTGCAGCTGCGCCGGCCACGTGCGTCGGTCCGGGCCGTGGACGTCGGCGATCGCCGACCAGGTGGCCCAGTCCATCAGCGGCTGGCCCTGGTGCCACCACCAGTCGCGGAAGGCCGACTGGTCGACCCCGGCGTCGAAGATGCGCCGCAGCACCCGCCGCTTGTGCGCCCAGATGGCGTCGCGGTCGATCAGCTCGGCGTCGGACAGCGCCCGGCCGGCGTCCTCCTCGAGGTCGACACCGTCGGCGCCGGCCACCTCGGCGACGCGCAGGTAGATCGGGTTGCGGAAGCGCCGGGTTGCCGGCAGGTAGGGGCTGGCCTCCTGGGCAGGCGTCGGCGCGACGGCGTGCAGGGGGTTCACCAGGACGAATCCCGCGCCCTGCTGCTGGGCCAGCTCGCGCACGGCGCGCAGGTCGGCCAGGTCGCCGATGCCCCAGCTGCCGCGGCCACGGGTGGCGTAGAGCTGCACCGCCCAGCCCCAGGCGCGCCGGCCCTCGGGCAGCCAACCGCGGCCCGGCGAGACGATCAGCCGCCGGTCGCGCCCGTCGGGGGTGCGCAGCCGGTGGTAGCCCAGCGGGAAGTCATCGGGCAGGTTGCCGCCGACGTGCCGGGTCCCGCCGTCCTCCAGGGTGACCTCGGCCTCGGCGACCTCCAGGGGGTCCCCCGGCCGGGCCACGATCGGTGCGGTCTCGAGCAGGTCGGCCGGGGGCTGGCCGATCACCTGCCGCATCTTCTCGATCGTCTCCTGGGCGACCGTGTGCTCCTCGTCCAGGGCGTCGAGCCAGCTGGCGTCGATACCCCAGGCATCCGTCGTCGGTTTCGGCGTTGCGGGCCTGCTCGTCACCCCCCGATCCTCGCCGTTGCCCGGGCGTGGCGCCGGATGAGGGGGTCGGTGCGCGTGGCGTCACACCGTGGTGACGGCTCCCGGGTGCGCCCCGGACCGTCGGTGCGGCGCTCTACCGTGCCCGACCGTGACCGGACCGGACTCCCTGCGCACCACCCGGGCGGCCTTCGACGCCGTCGCCGCCGACTACGCCGCGACGTCCCGCGACGAGCTGGCGGGCCGGCCGCTGGACCGGGCGTTGCTGGCGGCGTTCGCGGAGCTGGCCGGGGGGCTGGGGCCGATCGCCGACCTCGGGTGCGGTCCCGGGCACGTGACGGCGCACCTGTCCGCCCTCGGCGCGGACGCGTTCGGGGTCGACCTGTCGCCCGGATGGTCGCCGTGGCCCGGAAGGCGTACCCGGGACTCCGTTTCGAGGAGGGGTCGATGACCGGCCTCGACCTGCCGGACGGCGGCCTCGGCGGCGTCCTGGCCTGGTACTCGATCGTGAACCTCCCGATCGAGCAGCTGCCCGCGGTGTTCGCGGAGTTCCGCCGGGTCCTCCTCCCGGGCGGCCACCTGCTCGTGGCCTTCCAGGCCGGCGACGACACGCGGCACGGCAGTGAGTGGTTCGGCCACCAGATCTCCCTGGACCTGTACCTCAGACCGCCGGAGCGGGTGGCCGGGCTGCTCGCTCAGGCCGGGTTCGCCGTCCACGCCCAGCTGGTGCGCGAGCCCGACGGGAGCAGTGGTGAGAGCGGGCCACGGGCGCACCTGCTGGCCCGCAGCCCGGCGGTCGCGGGGAGCGGTCAGACCGTGTGACGGGACTCCCGCCGGCCGCGGACGACCTCGATCACGACCGGCACCAGGGACAGCGCGACGATGCCGAGGATGAACAGCTCGATGTGGTCGCGGACCAGGGCCACCTGACCGAGCCAGTAGCCCAGGAGCGTGACCCCGCCGGCCCAGAGGATGCCGCCGATGACCGAGGAGACGGCATAGCGGCGGGCGTCCATCTTGGCGGCGCCGGCCATCACGGTGGCGAACGTGCGCACGATCGGGACGAACCGGGCGAGCAGGATCGTCCGGGAGCCGTTGCGGTCGAAGAAAGCCTGGGCTCGCTCGACGTACGCGGCCTTGAACAGCCTCGAGTCGGGCCGGGTGAACACCGCGGGCCCGGCCGTGCGGCCGATCCAGTACCCGACCAGGTTGCCGGCGATCGCGGCCAGGGGCAGCAGCACCAGCAGCACCCACAGCGGGGCGATCAGGCCGCCGGCGGCGAGCAGCCCGGCGGTGAACAGCAGGGAGTCCCCGGGCAGGAAGAAGCCGACGAGCAGCCCGCACTCGGCGAACAGGATCACCATGATCCCGATCAGTCCGAAGGTGTTGATCAGATGGGTCGGGTCGAGGAAGCTGCTCACGTCCGCGCACGGTAGCTGAGCGGACCTGACCGCGGCCTGAACGCCCTGCTCGACGCCCGGCGACCCGCGGCGGCGCCGGCTCCCCGGGCGTTCAGCCGGGGGGCAGCGTGACCTCGAAGCGGCCGCCGTCGGTACGGGCGCGGCAGGTGACGGACCCCCCGCACGCGGTGGCCAGCCGCTGGGCCAGCGCCAGCCCGAGGCCACCACCGGGGTGATCGTCGTCGGGGTCGGCGCGCCAGCCCGGGTCGAAGACCTGGGCGACGTCCTCGGCGGCCACCCCGGGTCCGTCGTCGTCGACGGTGAGGAGGAGGCCGTCGGCCAGCCGCCGCCCGTGCACGTGGACCGAGGTGCGCGCGTAGCGGACGGCGTTGTCCAGCACCGGTGCCAGCAGCCGCTGCAGCACCGCGGCGTCCACGCCGGCGACCAGGCCCGGGTCGACGTCGGCCGCCACCCGCAGCCCCGGCGGCGGGCTGGTGCCGGCGAGCAGGGTGGCGACGGCG
>JAOPWG010000361.1 GCA_025965775.1 Modestobacter sp.
GGCTGGGCGCCGCGGGCAACCCGGACCCGCGCGCTGCGGCCGCTGCCCGGCGTCATGCTGGCGGTCACCGCCGCCTTCGTGGCGCTCACCGTGGCGCTCACCTTCCTGGCCGGCCCGCTCTACGGGCTCACCCACCGGGCCGCGGGTGACCTGCTCGATCGGACGCCGTACCTGGAGGCCGTCTTCGGCGACGAGGTGGTCCGGTGAGCCCGGGGCGGCTGGCCCCCCGGTTGCGGCACCAGCTGCCGCTGCTGGCCTGGCTGGTGCTGGTCTGGATCCTGCTGTGGGGCACGTGGTCGTGGGCCAACCTGCTCTCCGGGCTGGCGGTGGCGCTGGTGGCGACCGCACTGCTGCCGCTGCCGCCGGTGGTGGGCGGGGCCCGGCTCCGCCCGCTGCCGCTGGTGCGCTTCGTCGGCCATTTCCTGGTCGACCTGGTGATCTCCAGCGCGGAGGTCGCCTGGGAGACGGTCCGGCCCGGCCGCGACCGGCGCGCGGCGATCGTCGCGGTGCAGCTGCGCACCGACTCCGACCTGCTGCTCACCGTGGTGGCGGAGGCAGTGTCGCTGGTGCCCGGCTCACTCGTCATCGACCTGGACCGCGACGCCCGGGTCATGGCGCTGCACCTGCTGTCGGTGCGCGACCTGGCCGACGTCGACCGGCGCAAGGCCGCCGTCCTGGCCATGGAGGACCGGGTGGTGCGGGCGTTCGGCTCGACCGACGACGTCGCCGCACTCGACCGGGAGCCCGACCAGCCCGAGAGGACGGCGTCATGACGGTCGTGGCCGCGCTGGCCTACGCGCTGCTGGGCGGAGGAGCCCTGCTCGCCCTCGTCCGGCTGGCCCTCGGCCCGTCGCTGCTGGACCGGGTGGTGGCCACCGACACGCTGCTGGTGGTCATCGCCTGCGGGCTGGCGGTCTACGCGGCCCTGGAGCGGAACCCGACCGTCGTCCCGGTGCTGGTCGTCGTCTCGCTGCTGGCCTTCGTCGGCTCGGTGTCCATCGCCCGGTACGTGGGCGGCATGCTGCTGCGGTCCGAGGACGACACGCAGGCCGGCGGGACGGCGGCCGACCGACGCCCGGGCGGTGCCCGATGAACGACCTGGACTCGGTGGCCGACGTGCTGGCGGCCGGCTGCCTGCTGGTGGGCGCGCTGTTGTGCCTGACCGCGGGCCTCGGGCTGGTGCGCTTCCCCGACGTGCTCTCCCGGATGCACGCCGGCACCAAACCGCAGGTGCTGGGTGTGCTGCTGGTGATGACCGGCGCCGCCATCCGGCTGCACGGCTGGTCGGCGACCTGGATGCTGCTGCTGGTCGGGGCCTTCCAGCTGGTCACCGCGCCGGTGAGCGCCCACATGGTCAGCCGCATCGCCCACCGCCGTCGGCACGTCCGCCGTGACCTGCTGCTGGTCGACGAGCTCGGCGGCGAGCCGCTCACCCCGCCGCCGGACCGGCTCAGCGGCGACCAGCCCGCCGACGCCCACTGACCCTGGGTCGACTCGACTGGCAGGGTGACCCGGTCTGTTGGGGGCTCAGCCGGGGTGGACGGCGGCTCACCCCCCATCGGCACGGCTCATGCTGCGATCACGGCGCGGCCGCACCCGACCCGCGACCCGCGGAACGGCCCGGAAGGCGCGGAGGGCGGGCACCGGCGACACGAGCTCGCGCCGGGTGCGCGCGGCCAGCGCCGGCCAACCGCTGAACACGTCGCTGGTGACCACCCGGACGACGCGGATGCCCACCGAGCGCATCAGGTCCTCGGCGCGCTTCTCCCGCCAGAGCACCTCGGCTGGATCGCGACCGCGGTAGGGGTCGGTGTACTTCACCTTGCCGTCGCACTCGAACGCGATGGCGTGGTCGGGCAGCCACCCGTCGACCACCTTGACCAACCGGCTGCCGATCCATATCTCCTCCACCTGCAGCCCGGGTCGGGGCAGTCCCGCCGCGAGGTGCCGCACCCGCCAGGCGGACTCCAGCCACGACTCGGCCCTCCCGTCGGCCTGGGCCAGCGCGCGCCGTGCGGCGGGCATGCCGCGGGTGAACGGAGCTTGGTCGAGGACCGCGCGGAGCTGGGTGGGGGTGACTTCCTCCCGCAGAAGGGCATCGTCCATGGCGGCCACCGCGTCGATCTCGGAGCACTCGCGGGCACAGTCGACCAGCGTCCGCGCCACCCTCGTGACGTTGATCGGTCCCAGCCGGGTCACGTCGTCCGGGCGGAGCGCCGCCCGGGTCATCCGGTACCCACGCCCGGCGCGCCAGCGGTCCGGGTCGGTGAGCCGATGGACGTCGGCGGTGGGCCGAGCCACCTCCAGACCGTGCAGCCGGGCCGCCGTCGTGTGGCTCGCCGCGGCGGTCGGGCGGTCGAGGTGGCGCTGGAGTGCCAGCAGCTCGAGGTGGAACCGGCGGGCGTCCGTGGCTGCCTCGAGGTCGGCGGTGACGCAGTACTGGCCCCGACGTAGTGCCGTCCACCGGCCCGAGGTCAGCAGCGCACGGATCTCCTCCTCGGTACGACCCGCCGCCCGGGCCTGGGCCCGACTGAACACCAGCTCGGTCCAGGACGTGGCCGGTCGGGGCTGGAGCGCATCCATCCGGCGAGCATGGGGCCGGCGCACCCGTCGTCGGGTGCGGACGGCGGGACCTGTGGACGGCGCTGCTCGGCGGGGACGAGCCGAGGCGCTGGGGGGTGGACCGCGGTAGACGTCGGCTCACCCCCCGGCTGGGCGGCTCGCACCGCGGGGGAGAGTGGGTCAGCGCTGGGCGCGGTTGACCGCCGAGACGACGGCCCGCAGCGAGGCGGTGACGATGTTCGCGTCGATGCCCACGCCCCAGAGCACCCGCTCGCCGACGGCGCACTCGACGTAGGCGGCCGCCCGGGCGTCCCCGCCGGCCGACATCGCGTGCTCGGCGTAGTCGAGCACCCGGACGTCGACGTCCACGGTCCTCAGCGCGTCGACGAAGGCGGCGATGGGGCCGTTGCCGTGGCCCTCGACCGTCACCGGCACTCCGTCGTCCACCAGTTCGACGCTCATCTCGTCCAGCCGGTCGCCGTGCGCCTGGTGCCGGTGGCCGGCCAGGGAGAACCGGCCCCACGGGGCATCGGGGTCGGGGAGGTACTCGTTGCTGAAGGCCGCCCACATCTGCTCGGCGGTCACCTCGCCGCCCTCGTCCTCGGTGTGCCGCTGGACGACGGCGCTGAACTCGATCTGCAGCCGGCGGGGGAGGTCCAGGTGGTTCT
>JAOPWG010000386.1 GCA_025965775.1 Modestobacter sp.
ACCGAGAGTTGGCACTCTCGTTCAATCAACCAAAGGAACCCACCGAATCCGAAGACCCGGATGGGGATTTGTTACTTGGCACTGACTTTCGGCACGCTGTTGAGTTCTCAAGGAGCGGACGCGCAGGGAACCAGACCTTTTCGGGTCTTCGTCCCTGGCGGCTTGTCCTACGCTACGCCGTGCACGGCTCGCTGTCACACCCGGGGGTCTGACCTGCGGCTCCCGGGCCCTTCGACCCGGTCTCGCTCGGCGCAAAGAGAAAGTTACGCGGCCGGACGGCCCCCGTCAAACCGCCGTTGGCCCCGGAGCCACTCGATCGGGGCCTGCAGGGGCCGTCGCGGCGCGAAACCCCAGGTCGCGAGGCGTCCCAGGCTACGGAAGTGCGAGCCAGCTCACGCTTCCGGCAGGTGACGCGACGTCCCCTGCGCCCCTTCCGCCCCTGCTGTCACACCCCGGCAGGCGCTCACAGCCCCAACAGGGACTCGATGCCCACGGTGAGCCCGGGGCGCGCAGTGATCTCCCGGACCGCCAGCAGGACCCCGGGCATGAACGACGCCCGGTCGTAGGAGTCGTGGCGCAGCGTCAGGGTCTCCCCCGCCGAGCCCATCAGCACCTCCTGGTGGGCCACCAGTCCGGCCAGCCGGACGGCGTGCACGGGGACCCCCTCCACGTCGGCACCCCGGGCGCCCGGCAGGGAGTCGGCCTCGCGAGTGGCGTCGGGCGCGGCCGGGACGCCGGCGGCCCGACGGGCGGCCGCGATGAGGCGGGCGGTCCGGGCCGCGGTCCCTGAGGGGGCGTCGACCTTGCCCGGGTGGTGCAGCTCCACGACCTCGACCGAGGGGAAGAAGCGGGCCGCCTCCTGGGCGAAGCGCATCAGGAGCACGGCGCCGATGCCGAAGTTCGGGGCGATGAGGACCCCGAGCTCGGGCTTGGGCTCGAGCCAGGAGGCGATCGTCGCCTGCTTCTCGTCGTCGATCCCCGTGGTGCCCACGACACAGTGGATGTTCTGGTCGATGCAGAAGCGGATGTTGTCCATGACGACGTCGGGCCGGGTGAAGTCCACGACGACCTGGGCCCCGGCGTCGGCAACGTTGAACAGCCAGTCCCCGTCGTCGACCATCGCGACGAGTTCCATGTCCTCGGCGGCATCCACCGCCCGACAGACCTCGGTGCCCATCCGCCCCCGGGCGCCGAGCACGCCCACCGAGATCAGTGGTGCATCCCCGGAGGGGACGGTGCGGAGGGACGGGACAACGGCCGGCGTGCTGGTGGTCATGGGGCGATGCTCACCAACGACGGGGGCCGGCGCAAGGCGGCAGTCCGTCAGATGAGGGTCAGTGTGCGGCCGGACCCCGCGCTCGGGACACGGCGGCCCACACCAGCAGGCCGGTCAGCACCCCGAGGACGTCGGCGCCCCAGTCGGCGACCGAGGCGTCCCGGCCGACGACGTCCAGGCCCTGCACGACCTCGCTGACGGCCGCGTACAGGACGAGGACGCCGGCCGCCGTGGCCCGGCCGATGCCCGCCCAGCGGGCCGTGAGCGCGAGCAGCAGGAAAAGGCCGAGGTGGACGAGCTTGTCCACCCCCGGCGGGCTGCCGGGCACGTCCGAGGGTGGCGCGAACAGCACCGCCAACGACACCAGGACGGCGAACGCGAAGGCACGGCGGGACAGCGCGCCGTGCTGCCGGCAGGGGGCGGCCATGGAAGGCCTCAGGTGGTCAGCCGGTCGAGATCGCGGTCCCGGTAGGGCCCGACCACGGCCAGGCAGGTGCCGCGGGTCAGCAGGTCGGCGGCGACCTCCCGCACCTGCGTGGTGTCCACGGCGTCCAGCCGGTCCAGCACCTCCCGTAGGGGTAGGTACTCGCCATAGGACAGTTCGCTCTTGCCCAGCCGGCTCATCCGTGAGCCGGTGTCCTCGAGGCCGAGCACCATCCCGCCCTTGAGCTGGCCGCGCGCGCGGGCCACCTCCTCGGCGGTCAGTCCATCGGCCGCCACCTCGGCGAGTTCGCCGCGGACCAGGCGCAGCACCTCGGGGACCCGCTTGGGCGAGCACCCGGCGTAGACGGAGAAGCTGCCGGTCCCGGCGTAGTGGGTCAGCGCGGAGCCGACGCTGTAGACCAGGCCGCGCTTCTCCCGGATCTCCTGGAACAACCGGGAGCTCATGCCGCCGCCGACCGCGGCGTCCAGTACCGCGGCGGCGTACCGGCGCTCGTCCAGCCGGCCCATCCCGATGCCGCCCAGGAGCAGGTGGGTCTGCTCGGTGCGGCGGTGGATCAGGCCGGTGGGGCGAGCCGGCGCGCTGCGGGCGACGTCCTCACCCTGACGCAGTGGCTCCGGCCGCCCCGGACCGGTCAGCCGTTCACCGAAGGCGGCGCGGACCAGGTCGAGCACCTGCTGGTGGTCCACCCGGCCCGCGGCGGCCACGACGATCGAGGGGAGGGCGTAGCGCCGGCGGTACCAGCCGTCGACGTCCTCCCGGGTCAGGGACTCGATCGAGGAGACCGTCCCGAGCACCGACCGGCCCAGCGGGGTGTCCCCGAACAGCGTCTCGGAGAACAGGTCGTGCACCGCGTCGCCGGGCTCGTCGTCGCGCATGGCGATCTCCTCGAGCACCACCGTCCGCTCGGACTCCAGGTCCGCAGGGGTGTTCAGCGCATCGGTGACCAGGTCACCGAGCAACGTCACCGCCAGCGGCAGGTCGCTGGCCAGCACGTTGGCGTAGTAGCAGGTGTGCTCCTTGGCGGTGAAGGCGTTCATCTCACCGCCCACGGCGTCCATCGCGGTGGCGATCTCCAGGGCCGTCCGGCTGCGCGTGCCCTTGAACAGCAGGTGTTCCAGGAAGTGGGAGGAGCCGGCGATGTCCGGGGACTCGTCCCGGGAGCCCACGCCCACCCAGATGCCCACGGTCGCCGAGAGCACACCGGGCATCGTCTCGGTGAGCACCCGCAGCCCGCCGGGCAGCTCGGTGCGCTCGACCCGGCCACCGAGCTCGTCCACGTCCAGCAGTGACGTGGCGCCGTCCGGGGCCGGGGCGGACGCGGTCACGTCCACCCCGGCACCGAACGTCGGGCGGGTGTCGGTCGTCGTCACGCCTCCGCGGGGGCGTCGGTGTCGGCGTCCGCGGGAGCGGCGGCGCTGTCACCCTCGGCGACCGGGACCAGGCTGATCTTGCCGCGGGCATCGATGTCGGTGATCTCGACCTGCAGCTTGTCGCCGACGTTGGCGACGTCCTCGACCTTGGCGATCCGCTTGCCGCCGCCCAGCTTGCTGATGTGCACCAGACCGTCGCGACCGGGCAGCAGCGAGACGAAGGCACCGAAGGCGGTGGTCTTCACGACCGTGCCCAGGAACCGCTCGCCGACCTTGGGCAGCGTCGGGTTGGCGATGGCGTTGATCCGGTCCACGGCCGCCTGCGCCGAGGGCCCGTCGGAGGCGCCGACGTAGATCGTGCCGTCGTCCTCGATGGTGATGTCCGCGCCGGTCTCGTCCTGGATCGCGTTGATCATCTGGCCCTTGGGGCCGATGACCGCGCCGATCTTGTCGACCGGGATGCGCACCGTGGTCACGCGCGGGGCGTACGGGCTCATCTCGTCGGGGCCGTCGATGGCCTCGAGCATCACGTCGAGGATGTGCAGCCGCGCCGCACGGGCCTGGGTCAGCGCACCGGCGAGGACGTCGGAGGGGATGCCGTCGAGCTTGGTGTCCAGCTGGAGGGCCGTCACGAAGTCCTTGGTGCCGGCAACCTTGAAGTCCATGTCACCGAAGGCGTCCTCGGCGCCGAGGATGTCGGTCAGCGCGACGTACTCCGTCTTGCCGTCGACCTCGTCGGAGACCAGGCCCATGGCGATGCCGGCGACCGGGGCGCGCAGCGGCACACCGGCGTTGAGCAGCGACAGGGTCGAGGCGCAGACCGAGCCCATCGAGGTGGACCCGTTGGAACCCAGCGCCTCGGAGACCTGGCGGATCGCGTAGGGGAACTCCTCGCGGTCGGGCAGCACCGGCAGCAGCGCTCGCTCGGCCAGCGCGCCGTGGCCGATCTCGCGGCGCTTGGGCGAACCCACCCGGCCGGTCTCACCGGTCGAGTACGGCGGGAAGTTGTAGTTGTGCATGTAGCGCTTGCGGTTGTCCGGGGACAGCGTGTCCAGCTGCTGCTCCATGCGGAGCATGTTCAGCGTGGTGACGCCCAGGATCT
>JAOPWG010000395.1 GCA_025965775.1 Modestobacter sp.
GCCATCCGGGCCTCCGCCCCTCCGGCAGTTCCACCGCCTCCCCGCCGGGCGTCCACCGGTGCCCAGCGTGCGGTGCCCAGCGTGCTCGCCACGACAAGACCGATCAAGAACTCCCGGGAACCGCAGATGGGCCCAGCCGCCAACCGGCATCCAGCAGGTGTCGACTCACGGCCCGGCCCACTGGCGTGTCAAGCAGACCTATCAACCCAAATCACACCCCGCTGCCGAACCAAAGATGAGTCGAGTTCCTGCGTCCGCTTCGCGGCCGGCGTCGTTCCCGACATCCGTGACGCGTGGTCCCGGTGCCGAAAGGACGAGGTCGCTGGGCAGCGGTAGGCACTCGCGAAGGGCTGGTCAGTCCCACCACAGGCCGACGACGGTGGCGTCTGGCGGCATCCGCGCAACGAGGAGGTCCGTGCCGCTTCCGGTCCATGTGGACTCGGTTGCTGCCCAGCTCGGCCAGGCCTCGGCGACCGCCGCCGTCAACGCGTCCGCGCTGTCCGCGCTGCCCGTCGACTTGCTCATCCCCAGGAACTTCGCGGCCTCATCGCGGCGCAGGTACTCAGTCGTAGGCATGTTCCCGACGTCTGCGAACCGTTGCCGACCTGCTCAGGCCGAGCCTCGGCGTAGGTGGCCGAGTAGGTAACTCGGTAGGTAATGCAGCCGGCTGGCGATGTCTTGCGGAAAGGAACCCGATGTCAGAGCCTCAATAGGCGCGCCCGGCAGGACTCGAACCTGCGACCAAGTGCTTAGAAGGCACCTGCTCTATCCACTGAGCTACGGGCGCTCGCGGCAGGCATCATCGCATCGCCGCCACATGCCGGGGCGCACCCCGCGGATGCCGTACCCCGACGGCGTGGCCGTCGACCTTGTGGGCGGCCGCGACGGTAACCGTGTGCGCGGCCGTCCACATCCGGTACCCCCGTCCACAGATGCTGCGCGGGCATGTCGCCGTGGCCCGCGGGGCCGCACGGTGGTCGCACCCGGCAGCCCGCCGGGAGCGCCGTCCCGGCGTCCGCCTCCCGCTCGAGGAGCACCGTGAACGAGACCCACATCACCGTCGTCGGCAACGTCGTCGGCGACCCCCGCCGTGCCCGGTTGGCCACCGGCTCGGTGACCAACTTCCGGATGGCCTCCACCGCCCGGCGCTTCGACGGCGACGCGAAGGACTTCGTCGACGCCAGCACCCTCTGGATCGACGTGGCCTGCTGGGGCGACCTCGGCGGCAACGTGGCGCACAGCGTCAGCAAGGGTGACCCGGTCATCGTCCAGGGCACCATCGCCACCGACAGCTGGGAGACCGACGCCGGCCGGCGCAGTGCGGCGAAGATCAAGGCCACATCGGTCGGGCTGAACCTGGCCCGCGGCTGGGCGGAGTTCCACAAGCCGACCCGGAGCAGCCCCTCGGCCGACGCGACGGCGGAGGAGTCACCGGCCGACCCCCTCGACCCGGGGGATCAGCCGTTCGGCGACCTGGCCGACCGGTCGACGGACTACCTGGAGGCGTCCGTGACGTTGCACCAGGAGAACGCCGACGATGTCGTCGCCGAGCAGGGTCTCGAGCCCGCTCGGTGACGTGAGCTCCCAGGACTGGGAGGATCGGCGCTGAGAACGCAGGGGGCGGGGCGCGATGCTCCGGCACGGCCCGGCCCCGCCCCCCACTCGCGACGCGACGGAAGGCTCCAAACTCAGTGGCCCAGTACATCTATTCGATGGTGCGTGCGCGCAAGGCGCACGGCGACAAGGTGATCCTCGACGACGTCACCCTGGCGTTCCTGCCCGGCGCCAAGATCGGTGTCGTCGGACCCAACGGCGCCGGCAAATCCACGGTCCTCAAGATCATGGCCGGCATGGAGCACGCCTCCAACGGCGAGGCCATCCTGACCCCCGGCTACTCGGTGGGCATGCTCCAGCAGGAGCCCCCACTGAACGAGGACGTCGACGTCCGCGGCAACGTCGAGGAGGCGGTGAAGGACCTGCGCGCGGCGCTCACCCGCTTCGAGGAGGTCAGCGCCGCCATGGGCGAGCCGGACGCCGACTTCGACGCCCTGCTGACCGAGCAGGGCGAGCTCATGGAGGTCATCGAGAACGGCGAGGGCTGGGAGCTCGACAACCGCATCGAGCAGGCCATGGACGCGCTGCGCTGCCCGCCCGGCGACGCCGACGTCCGGGTCCTCTCCGGTGGTGAGCGGCGCCGGGTGGCGCTGTGCAAGCTGCTGCTGGAGGCCCCCGACCTGCTGCTCCTCGACGAGCCGACCAACCACCTCGACGCCGAGAGCGTGGCCTGGCTGGAGGCGCACCTGGAGAAGTACGCCGGCACCGTCGTCGCCGTCACCCACGACCGGTACTTCCTGGACAACGTGGCCCAGTGGATCCTCGAGCTCGACCGTGGCCGGGCCTACCCCTACGAGGGCAACTACTCCACCTACCTGGAGACCAAGGCCGGCCGCCTCAAGGTCGAAGGGGCCAAGGACGCCAAGCGCGCCAAGCGGCTCAAGGACGAGCTCGAGTGGGTGCGCTCCGGCGCCAAGGCCCGGCAGGCGAAGAGCAAGGCGCGCCTGGCCCGGTACGAGGAGATGGCCGCGGAGGCCGACAAGTTCCGCAAGCTGGACTTCGAGGAGATCCAGATTCCGCCGGGTCCGCGGCTGGGGAACATCGTCATCGAGACCAAGGACCTCACCAAGGGCTTCGGTGACCGGGTCCTGATCGACGACCTCTCCTTCACGCTGCCGCGCAACGGCATCGTCGGGGTGGTCGGCCCCAACGGCGTCGGGAAGACCACGCTGTTCAAGATGCTGGTCGGGGAGGACAAGCCCGACGACGGCGAGATCAAGGTCGGCGAGACCGTGAAGGTCGCCTACGTCGCCCAGGACCGCAGCGGCA
>JAOPWG010000128.1 GCA_025965775.1 Modestobacter sp.
ACCTTGCCGGCGATGAAGCCGATCGCGCTGATGACGGCCACGATGAGGAAGGCCTCGAAGCCACCGAAGGCCAGAGCGAAGCCGAGGGCCATGCCGACGAGGAGGCCGACGAAGCTGGGGCGCATGGGGATCTCCTGGATCTGAAGGGACGAACGGTTCAGCGCAGCGGCCGGCGTCGCTGGGCGGGCCGGGGGGCGAGCAGCCGGCGCAGCCAGGCCCGGGGCCCCCGGCTGCGGACGACGATCACCCGGGCGGGGCCGGTACGGGCCGTCGTGATCGGGTCGGCGTGAAGGCCGGTACGGAGGGCGGCGAGGCCGGCCGCGAAGGCCGCCGGGTCGCCGCCGACGTCGGGATGATGGCGGCGGACATAGGCACGGAGTTCCCGCCGCCGCTCCCGCTGCTCCACGGCCGCGCGCTGCGGCATCAAGGGGGGCACGGCGTCAGCCAGGAACCGAGCCGGCCGGTTCCGGCGCGGTGGCCAGGTCCTCCACCACGACGTCGACGGGACTGCCCGGTGCCAGCGCGGCCAGCGCGGCCCGGACCTGTCCGGCGACCTCGCTCATCGTCGGGCCGTACCGGGCGATCACGTGCACCTCGATCGTGGCCGGGCCGGACCCCGTCGGCTCCTGGATGACCACCCCGGGGACACGGCGGCCGGGCAGATAGGTGCCCCGTCCGCCAGCGCCGCCGGCCAGGCCGGCGACCGCCCGGCAGGCGAGGACGACCGCGGCGACACGGTCGACGTCGATGCCGTCGACGGTGCCGTCCGTCGTGCCCACCGGCCGGGTCACGCGACGCGGCTGGGCTGCTCGCCCTCGGCGTCATCGGTGGGGAGGTGCACGTCGTCGACGGAGATGTTGACCTCGACGACCTCCAACCCGGTCATCCGCTCGATGCTGGTGATGACGTTGCGCCGGATGCCTGCGGCCAGGTCGGTGATCGAGACGCCGTACTCGACGACCACATCGACGTCCACGGCCGCCTGGGTCTCCCCGACCTCCACCGACACACCCTGCGAGACGTTGGGGCCGCCGGAGCCGGGGATGCGCTCCCGGATGGCGCCGAACGCCCGGGCGGCGCCGCCGCCGAGCCGGTACACACCGTTGACCTCACGGACGGCCAGCCCGGCGATCTTCGACACGACGACATCGGAGATCGTGGTCTTGCCCTGGGAGTTCGCGACCTCGGTCCCGCTGCTGCTGCCGCCGGACTGCTTGCTCGCGACGGCGGCACCCCCGGTGGGGCTGGACCCGCTGGATGTAGTCACGGTTGTCCTCTCCTCGTGCGCCCCATGGCGTGGGGCTGGGTGGTCTCTCGAGGGGTAAGACACCGTCGCCGGACCATCGTCACACGACGCGCGGAACTTCTTGGTGGGCCACGGTCACCGTGCGGCCGGCCCGTCGTCGACCTCCTCGACGAGGTCGCTCACCAACACGTCGACCGCCTCCACGCTCAGGCCCGTCATCGTGGTGACCTCGGCGGTCACCCGTCGGCGGATCTCGTGAGCCAGCGTGGGCAGCGAGATGCCGGGGTCTGCTGTCACGTCCACACGGATCACGACCCGCCGTCCGGCGGTTCCGACGCCGGCCGCTGCGGCGCGCTGGGAGCTGCTGGGACCGCCGCGCACCACCTCTGCGCTCACCGAGCGCACGCTGACCGGTGGGGGTGTCACCTGGCCGCGGACGCTGCCCACCCCGGGAACGCCGGCGGCGGCCCGCCGGGCGATCACGGCGACCACCCAGGCGGCGATGCGGGTGACCCCTGGCGTGCCGGTGAGCACGGCGTGCCAGCCGTGGGTGGCCATGGGCCTCACGCGCTCCATGATCGTGCTGGTGAGCGAGGCAGGCGCGCGCACGTCCTCACCGGCCATCCGGTGGACCGGCGCCCAGAACTCAGCCAGTTCGGCGAGGCCGGCCCGGCAGTGTGGGCACGCCTCCTGGTGCGCCGCGTCGGAGGCGGCGATGCCCTCGGCGACCTGTCGGAGCAGGTTGTCGAGCGGCACGCCGCAGGGCAGGCGGTCGGGCAGGCCGTCCGCGGGGACGGCGTCGATGTCCGCGGGATCAGTCATGGTCGGTGGTCACTGCCATTCCCGCATCGAGGTCAGTAGGGCTCGCCGTGCCCGGGCGATACGGCCGCGGACCGTGGAGACGCTCAACCCGAGGATTTCGGCGATCTCCTCGTAGCTCCAGCGCTCGAACTGGTGGAGGACCAGCGGTGCGCGAAGGTCGAAGGGGAGACCGCGGATGGCTGCGCGCAGGGCCTTGTCTCTGTGCAAGGACTGTACGGCTGCGTCCGGCTGCTGCGCCGCGGCCGCCGGCATCTCCTCGGGCAGCCGCTGGGTCGCCCGCGCGCGGGTGAGGTGGTTGCGGGCCCGGTTGAGGACGATGGAATGCAGCCAGGTGGGGAAGGCCGCATCCCTCCGGAAGTCGGGTATCCCGCGCCAGGCCGCCACGAACGCCTCTTGCGCGATGTCCTCGGCCGCGTGCCGATCGACCACCAGGCGCAGGGCCAGCCGGAACACCTGGTCGCCGTACCGCCGGACGAGCACCTCGAACGCCTCCGCGTCCCCCTGCTGTGCACGCCGCACGAGCTGCGCGTCGTCCGGTCCACTGCAGCTGTCGCCGGTCACCGGTCGTGGGATCCACGCGGCCGGGGACCGGGCGCCGTGTGGGCCGACGGGCCGTCGACAGCCTGTGGACCCGGACGCGGACAGGTGCACTGCTCCACGCTGTGCCGCCTCGCCATGTCGTGGCACCTCTCTCCGACCGAGCGCGCGAACACGGTAGCGGGCGGCGCTCCGGTCGGCGTGCCGGCTGGAGCCCACCGGTCTACCGGCACGGTTCAGGCGTGGTGAGCGAGGGACATCGCTGCGGCGACGCTGCTCACGGGCGGCGGGCTGCGGACCCGGCGTACAGGCCGACTCGTCCGTCGCCCGGGCCCGCCCCCCGCGCCGGGGCCGGGGCTCACAGGTCCCGCAGCTCCGCCGGCCCGGCCCGGCTCGCGAGCCGGCCGACCGCCGCGACGACCGCGACCAACGCGACGACGACGGCACTGGCCAGGGCAGCGAGGTAGCCGAGCGGGAGGGCGGCCGAGGACGGCGGTGGGTCGAAGATGCCGGTGAGGACCTTGACCAGCATGAAGGAAATGGTCGCGGCGACGGCGACCCCGCCGAGCAGGCCGCCGACCAGCAGGCCCCACGCCTCCGCGGAGAGGAAGCGGCCCCGCTGGCGGGCCGTGGCGCCGAGCGCAGCGAGCAGCACGAGCGCGCGTCGCCGTTGTGCGACGCCCAGCAGCAGGGCCAGCGCCGAGCACGCCAGGGCGAGCAGCACACCGAACCCCAGCTCCAGCCGGGACAGGGCCCCAGATCTTCGGCGGCCGGCCCCGTCGCGGTCGTCACGGTGCTCCGCGCGCTCCGGATGTCGGAAACGGTCGCCCCGCTCCCGGCGACCAGGCCCTGCACTGCCGCCGCCGTCCGGGCCGGGTCCGCGGAGGAGATCAGGAAGGTCCCGACGGCGTCCGAGCCGGTCGGTGCGGCCAGGTAGGAGGAGTTCGCGATGACGAACGAGTCCTTCGGCGCGGTCGGGAACTCGGTGATCAGACCGACCACATGGAAGTCGACGGGGCGGTAGGCCCGGTCCGCTCCGGTCTGGAGCCGCAGCCGGACCAGGGAGCCGCAGCCGGACCAGGTCGCCCGGGTGCAACTGGTAGTCGTGCAACGTCTCGGCCGACAGCAGCACGCCGTCGGGTGTGCGGCCGAGGGTGTTCATCGCCTGCTGGACGGTGCTGCCGGCGGTGAAGGAGTCCTGGAGCGGGGCGACCCGCCCGATGCGGGCCGGGTCGATGCCGTAGACGTCCTGGAGGTCCGGGCCGACGTAGGCGAAGCGGTGGACGAGCGGTTCGACGGCCCGCGCCCCCGGTGCCCTGAACAGGTCGGCTGCGGCGGACGGCGGGACCGCTGCCCCGGGCGGCTCGGTGACCGCCACGTCGGCGCCGACGGTGAGCGCGACGTCCAGCGTCGCCTGCTGGTCGTACGTCGCGGTGAAGACCGCCGTGGACGCGGCGAGGCCGAGCGCGACGGCCAGTCCGGTCGCGCCGCGGGCGACCACCTGGCGCCGGCGACGCACGGACGTGGCCGCCAGTTCCGGCGCGCGCCCGGGGGTGTCGCGGGCGAACCGACCGGTCCGGCGGGACAGGGCCGCGGCGGTGACCCGCCAGACGAGCAGGGCCAGCCCGGGCCACGCGAGCGCCGGTGCGAGAAGTGCGGCGTAGTTGACCGAGGTCGCCGTCACGCCTTCAGGGACGAGCACCGCGTCCGTGAGGGCGTGGTGCCATCGAACAGTTGTGCCCTACAAAAGCAGGCATGGCATCAGCCGGTCCAGGGAATAGAGCCGCGGTGACCTCTCCCCCCGAGCGCCGGACCCAACCTCCGGTGCCCACGCGCACCATCCTCGCCACCATCGGGCTGCTGCTGGCCACGGCTCTGCTGCTCTACATCGTCGTCCGGACGCGCCAGGTCCTCACGTGGTGCGTCGTCGGCGCCTTCTTC
>JAOPWG010000248.1 GCA_025965775.1 Modestobacter sp.
CAGCTGTCCGCCCTGGACGCCGGGGTCAAGGAGGTCCGCGCGGTCATCGCCACCGCCAAGCGGGAGCTGACCCACGCCGGGCGGCGCACCGTGCTGTTCATCGACGAGGTGCACCGCTTCTCCAAGACCCAGCAGGACTCCCTGCTGTCCGCGGTCGAGGACCGCATCGTGAGCCTCATCGCGGCCACCACCGAGAACCCGTTCTTCTCGGTGGTCAGCCCGTTGCTGTCCCGCTCGCTGGTGCTGGCGCTGCAGCCGTTGAGCGACGACGACGTCCGGGCGGTGCTGCGCCGGGCGCTGACCAGCGAGCGGGGCCTGGCCGGCGCGGTCAGCCTCACCGAGGAGGCCGAGGAGCACCTGCTGCGGGTGGCCGGCGGCGACGCCCGCAAGGCGCTGACCGCGCTGGAGTCCGGTGCGGGGGCCGCCCGGGCGGTCGGCTCGGCCGTGCTGGACCTGGCCACCCTCGAGACGGCGGTGGCGCAGGCCGCGGTCCGCTACGACCGGCAGGGCGACCAGCACTACGACGTCGCCAGCGCCCTGATCAAGTCCATCCGCGGCAGTGACGTCGACGCGGCCCTGCACTACCTGGCCCGGATGGTCGAGGCGGGGGAGGACCCGCGGTTCATCGCCCGTCGGCTGGTCATCTCCGCCAGCGAGGACATCGGCATGGCCGACCCGACCGCGCTGCTCACCGCGGTCGCCGCCGCCGACGCGGTGGCCTTCATCGGCATGCCCGAGGGCCGCATCCCGCTGGCCCAGGCCGTCGTCCACCTGGCCACGGCGCCGAAGTCCAACGCCGCCTACACCGGCATCAACGAGGCGATCGCCGACGTGCACGCCGGGCTGGCCGGCCCCGTCCCGCCGGGGCTGCGCGACGCCCACTACGCCGGGGCGAAGAAGCTGGGCCACGGCAGCACCTACGCCTACCCGCACGACCACCCCGACGGCGTGCTCCCGCAGCAGTACCCGCCCGACGCGCTGGTCGGGCGCGACTACTACCGCCCCACCACCCGGGGTGCCGAGGGGCCGATCGGAGCCCGGCTGGCGAAGCTGCGGGCGATCGTGCGCCGCCGCCGCTGAGCCCGGCCACCACACCTGCGGGCATCGCCGGAGGACGACGGTCGGCACCCGCAGCTACTGTTGCCCCACCGGCGGGACCCCCCGCCAGGAGAGTCGAACAACGAGGAGTACGCGCGTGTCCGCAGGAGAGTGGGCCGGGCTGGTCGCAGCCATCGCCTTGGTGGTACTGGTGGTGCTGCTCGCCGTTCCGCTGCTCAAGCTGGGGCGCACCCTCGACGAGACCACGTTGACCATCCGTCAGGTGCGCGAGCAGACCCAGCCGATCCTGTCCCAGGCGTCGACGACGGTCACCCACGTGAACGCCAACCTGGAGCGCGTCGACGACATCACCGGCAACGCGGCGAACGTCTCCAGCAACGTCGCGGCGCTGACCTCCGTGGCAGCCGCCACCCTGGGCAGCCCGCTGATCAAGATCGCTGCCTTCAGCTACGGCGTGCGCAGCGCCGCCCGCAAGAAGCGGGAGGGTCAGGCCGTGGCCGATGCGAACGCCGCGGCCAAGGCCGAGCGTCGGGCCCGTCGCGGCGCCCGGCGGGCCGTCTGATGCGCCGCCTGTTCTGGCTGGCCATGGGCGTCACCATCGGGGTGCTCGTGGTCCGCAAGCTCAGCCGTGCCGCGGAGAAGTTGACCCCGCAGGGCATCGCCGGCCAGCTGGCCGACGGTCTGCGGGACCTGGCCGAGGCGATCGGCGACTTCGGGGCCGACGTCCGCGCCGCGGCCGCCGCCCGGGAGGACGAGCTGCGGGCCGGCACCGGTCTGGATGCCCCGTTGCCCGAGCGGTCGGCCGCCTCGCTGCCCGGCCGCCGCGGCGCCCACGCAGCGGACAGCTGAGCCCGCCCACCCACCCCCGCTGCGGGCAGGACCCGACCCCGGCCTGGCCCTGCCGCAGCATCCGCTGGAACCGAGACAGAGCCTGATGCAGACCGCCGAGATCCGCCGCCGCTTCCTGGACCACTTCGAGAAGCGTGGTCACACCGTCGTCCCCAGCGCCTCGCTGGTGTCGCCGGACCCCTCCCTGCTGTTCACCGTGGCCGGCATGGTGCCGTTCATCCCGTACCTGACCGGCCGGGAGCCCGCCCCCTTCCCGCGGGCCACCAGCGTGCAGAAGTGCGTCCGCACCCTCGACATCGAGGAGGTGGGCAAGACCACCCGGCACGGCACCTTCTTCCAGATGTGCGGGAACTTCTCCTTCGGTGACTACTTCAAGGAGGGCGCGATCGCCTACGCCTGGGAACTGGTCACCGGGCGGGTGGAGGACGGCGGGCTGGGCTTCGACCCGGAGAAGATCTGGGTCACCGTCTACCTCGACGACGACGAGGCGGCCGAGGCCTGGCACCGGATCGCCGGGCTGCCCAAGGAGCGCATCCAGCGGCTGGGCATGGAGGACAACTACTGGTCCACCGGCGCGCCGGGGCCGGCGGGTCCGTGTTCGGAGATCTACGTCGACCGGGGCCCCGCGTACGGTCCGGACGGCGGCCCGGCCGTCGACCGCGCGGGCGACCGGTTCCTGGAGATCTGGAACCTGGTCTTCATGCAGTACGAGCGGGGCCCGGGGGAGGGCAAGGACTTCCCGATCCTGGGCGAGCTGCCGCGGAAGAACATCGACACCGGCATGGGCCTGGAACGGGTGGCCTTCCTGCTGCAGGGCGTCGACAACATGTACGAGATCGACGAGATCGCCCCGGTGCTGCGTCGGGCGGCGGAGCTGGCCGGGGTCACCTACGGACGCGACCACGAGGCCGACGTCCGGCTGCGCGTGGTGGCCGACCACGTGCGCAGCGGGCTGATGCTGATCGGCGACGGCGTGACCCCGGGCAACGAGGGCGCCGGCTACGTGCTGCGCCGGTTGCTGCGCCGCGCCGTCCGCTCGATGAAGCTGCTGGGCGTCGAGGATGCCGCCCTGCCCGAGCTGCTGCCGGTCGCCCGGGACGCGATGAGCCCCAGCTACCCGGAGCTGGCCACCGACTTCGCCCGGATCTCCGGGGTCGCCTACGCCGAGGAAGAGGCATTCCGGCGCACCCTCACCGCCGGGACGGCACTGTTCGACACCGCCGTGGCGCAGGCCAAGGCCGAGGTCGGTGCCGTGGCCGCCGGTGAGCCCGGGGCGACCCCCGCGCTGTCCGGGGCGCAGGCGTTCTCGCTGCACGACACCTACGGCTTCCCCATCGACGTGACGCTGGAGATGGCCGCCGAGCAGGGCGTCAACGTCGACGAGGCCGGCTTCCGGGCGCTGATGACCGAGCAGCGCGAGCGGGCCCGCGCCGACGCCCGGGCCAAGCGCACCGGGTCGGTCGACGTGCTGGCCTACCGCCGGCTGCTGGCGGAGTTCGGCCCCACCGACTGGCGCGCCTACGACACGCTGCGCACCGACTCCCGGGTGCTGGGCGTCGTCGACGAGAGCGACGACGAGGGCGAGCCGGTGGTCGGCCCCGGGCAGGTCACCCGGCTGGTGCTGGACCGCACGCCGTTCTACGCCGAGTCCGGTGGTCAGGTGGCCGACGCCGGGGAGCTGACCTGGGACGGCGGCCGCGCCGAGGTCATCGACGTGCAGCGCCCGGTGAAGGGGCTGATCGCCCACCAGGTGCGGGTGCTCGAGGGCGAGCTCCGGCCCGGCACCGAGCTGAGCGCCCAGGTCGACCGCGAGTGGCGGCTGTCGGCCTGCCAGGCGCACTCGGGCACGCACGTCATGCACGCTGCGCTGCGCCAGATCCTCGGCCCGCAGGCGCTGCAGTCCGGCTCCTACAACCGTCCGGGCTACCTGCGCCTGGACTTCGCCTGGCAGCGCGCGCTGTCCGCCCAGCAGCGCATCGACATCGAGGACGTCGCCAACGCCGCCGTCCGCGCCGACCACGGGGTCCGGGCCCTCTACATGACCCTCCCCGAGGCGCGGGAGTTCGGCGCCCTCGCCCTGTTCGGCGAGACCTACGGCGAGGAGGTCCGGGTCGTCGAGATCGGCGGCGAGTGGTCGCGGGAGCTCTGCGGCGGCACCCACGTGCTCGGCAGCGCCCAGATCGGCCTGCTGGCTCTCACCGCGGAGAGCTCGGTGGGCTCCGGGTCCCGCCGGATCGAGGCCGCCGTCGGCCTGGAGGGCTTCCGCTACCTGGCGCGCGAGCGCGACCTGGTCCGGCAGCTCGCCGAGCTGCTCAAGACCCCGCAGGACAGCCTGGTGGAGCGGGTCGGCAACATGCTCGGGCGGCTGCGGGACGCCGATCGGGAACTGGCCGAGCTGCGCGGGCAGCAGACCTTGGCGGCGGCCGGCGACCTGGCCGGCGGGTCCCGGGACGTCGGTGGCGTCGCCCTGGTCACCGGGTCCCCGGCCGGGCTGGCCGGCGGGGACCTGCGGAGTCTGGCCCTCGACGTCCGCAACCGGCTCGGTGACCGGCCGGCGGCCGTGGTGCTGGCGTCGGCGGCCGACGGCAAGGTGGCCCTGGTCGCCGCGATCAACCCCGCGGCCCAGGAGCGCGGGCTGTCGGCCAACGACCTGCTCCGGGCGGCGGCCCCACCGGTGGGCGGCCGCGGTGGCGGCAAGCCCGACGTCGCCCAGGGTGGCGGCACCGATCCCGCCGGCATCCCCGCGGCGCTGACCGCGGCCGAGCAGGCCGTCACCGCGGCGACGGCGTGACCCGGTCATGAGCGGACGGCCGCGCGAGTCGGACACCGGTCCGCTGGGGGAGCAGGCCGAGGGCGGCCACGGCGCTCCGGCCGCCCGGGCCGCCATGCCGCCGGCGGGCCGCCCGGAGGGGGCCGCTGAACCCGCGCCGGGAGGGCAGCACCGGACCGAACGGGTGCCCTTCCCGCTGCCGACCCCGCCGGTGCCGGCGCCCGACGAGACCGGCCGGCTGGACCTCGGGGGCTACCCACCCGTCGTCCCGGGGGCCGGGCCGGGGACCCCACCGGCGGCGGTCCCGGGTCCCAGCGGTCCGCCCACGGCCGCAGCAGCCGCCGCGGGTGGCCCGGCGGGTGGCTTCCGGCCGGGGCGCCGGCTGGGCATCGACGTGGGCACGGTGCGCGTCGGCGTGGCACTCTCGGATGCGACGGGCATGTTGGCCAGCCCCCTCGAGACCCTCCGCCGGGCCAAGGACCAGCGCGATCTCGACCGGCTGGCTGAGCTGGTTGTGACACACGAGGTGGTCGAGGTGGTTGTGGGGTTGCCAAGACACCTGTCCGGTGCGTCGGGCGTGTCGGCACACGATGCCAGCACCTACGCTTCGTCACTGACCAGCCGCATCGGGGTCGTCCCGGTGCACCTCGTCGACGAAAGGCTCTCCACCGTGACCGCAGCCAGTCACCTGCGAGCAGGCGGCATCGACAGTCGCCGGCAGCGCTCGGTGATCGACCAGGCGGCCGCCGTGGTCATCCTG
>JAOPWG010000488.1 GCA_025965775.1 Modestobacter sp.
CGAGGCCACGGTCGGCATCGTCAAGGACGCCGGCGACGACCCCGACGTTACCCACGGCGCCGTGGTCTCGGTCCGGGTGACGCACGGAAAGCCCGGCAGCGGCGTCGTCTTCCGGGCCGGCGAGGGAGTCGGCACGGTGACCAAGCCGGGGCTGCCGCTGGCCGTCGGCGAACCGGCGATCAACCCGATGCCACGGCAGTTCATCCGCGAGCACGTCGCGGCGGTCGCGGCGGCCCACGGCGGCACCGGCGACGTCGTCGTCGAGGTCTCGGTGGACAACGGCGAGGAGCTCGCCCGCAAGACCTGGAATCCGCGGCTGGGCATCCTCGGCGGGCTGTCGATCCTGGGCACCACCGGCGTCGTCGTCCCCTACTCCTGCTCCTCGTGGATCGACTCGATCCGCCGCGGCATCGACGTCGCGCGGGCCGTCGGGCGCCAGCACGTGGCGGGGTGCACCGGCTCGACCAGCGAGCGGGTCGTCGCCGAGCTCTACGGGCTGCCCGAGGACGCGCTGCTGGACATGGGCGACTTCGCCGGCGCGGTGCTCAAGTACCTCCGCCGCCATCCCGTGCCGCGGCTGACCATCGCCGGGGGCATCGGAAAGCTGGCCAAGCTCGCCGACGGTCACCTCGACCTGCACTCGGGCCGCTCGCAGGTCTCGCCGGAGTCGCTGGCGGCCCTGGTCCGAGACGCCGGCGGGTCCCCCGCGCTGGTCGAGGGCGTGCGGAACGCCAACACCGCGCTCGACGCGCTGCAGCAGTGCCAGGCCGCCGGACTGCCGCTGGGCGACCTCGTCGCCGCGGGCGCGCGCGAGACCGCGCTCGGCGTGCTCCAGGGGGCTGCGGTGGCGGTGGACGTGGTGGTGATCGATCGCGCGGGAACGGTCGTCGGCCGCGCGTAGGGAGTTCACCGAGGACGTGTCGTGGAGTACAGGTGGCTGTCGGGGAACTCCGCGGCGCTGAGCACCGCGCCGACGATCACCACCGCCGTCCGCCGCACCCCGGCGCCCTCGACCTGCGCCGCGATGTCGGCGAGCGTGCCGCGCAGGATCAGCTCGTCGTCCCGGCTGGCGCGGGCCACCACCGCCACCGGGCAGTCGGCTCCGTAGTGCGGCAGCAGCTCGGGCACGAGCTCGGCGATCCGCTGCACGGCCAGATGCAGCACCAGCGTCGCGCGCGAGGCGCCGAGGGTGGCGAGGTCCTCCCCCGCCGGCATCGGCGTGGAGCGGGCCGACGTGCGGGTCAGGATGACCGTCTGGCCCACCCCCGGCACGGTGAGCTCGCGCTTGAGCGACGCCGCGGCGGCCGCGAACGCCGGCACCCCGGGGACGACGTCGTAGGACACCCCCGCGGCGTCCAGCCGGCGCATCTGCTCGGCCATGGCGCTGTAGACCGACGGGTCACCGGAGTGCAGCCGGGCGACGTCCAGCCCGGCCTCGTGCGCGGCGACCAGCTCGGCGGTGATCCGGTCGAGGTCGAGGTCCGCGGTGTCGACCAGCCGGGCGCCGGCCGGGGCGGTGTCCAGCAGCTCGCGCGGCACCAGCGCGCCGGCGTACAGGCAGACCCGGCACTCGGCGATCAGCCGCGCGGCCCGCACGGTGACCAGGTCGGCGGCGCCCGGTCCGGCCCCGATGAAGTGCACCGTCACAGTGCCGTCCTCTCTGACGGCACCGCGGCCAGGTGCCGTCCCCCTGTCACGTGGAGCCGCTGCCGGCGTCGCGTCGGGGACCCTCCGGGCCCACCTCCGCGCCCCCGAGTCGCCTCCGGCGACGCGAGCTGCCCATGGATCATCGGGTCACGCTCCAGATCGTCACCGGCATCGCGGGCTTCCAGCCGGTGAAGCCGCCGACCGGCTCGGCCCGGGCGACCGACAGCCGGGTCAGCGAGCCGCCGCAGCGGCCGTGCCACCCGGCCAGCACCGCCTCGCTCTGCACGGTCACCGCGTTGACCACCAGGCGGCCGCCGGGGGCGAGTGCCTCCCAGCAGGCATCCAGCAGCAGCGGGGTGGTCACGCCGCCGCCGACGAAGACCGCGTCCGGCCGGGGCAGCCCGAGCAGCGCACCGGGCGCCTCGCCCTCGACGACGCCCAGGTCCGGGACGCCGAGCCGCCCGGCGTTCTGCCGGATCCGGTGCGCGCGCTCGGGGTGCGACTCCACCGCGATCGCCCGGCAGGAGGGGTGCACCCGCATCCACTCGATGCCGATCGAGCCCGCGCCCGCCCCGACGTCCCAGAGCAGCTGGCCGGGCAGCGGCGCGAGCCGGGACAGCGTCACCGCCCGGACGTCGCGCTTGGTCAGCTGGCCGTCGTGCGCGTAGGCGTCGTCGGGGAGCCCGGGCACGGTCGGCAGCGGCACCGTGCCGGGGTCGGCGACCACCTCGACCGCGGTGATCACCAGCGGGTCGGTCTCGGCGTGCGGCCAGCCGGCGGCACGGCCGTCGAACCGGCGCTCGGCCGGGCCCCCCAGCTGGGCGAGCGCGGTCACCCGGCTGGCGCCGTAGCCGCTGCCCGCCAGCAGTGCCGCCACGCCTCCCGGCGTCGCGGTGTCCGAGCCGAGCACGAGCAGCCGCCGGCCCGGGGTCGCGTGCGGGACGAGCAGCTCGATCGGCCGGCCGACGACGGACACCACCGTCGTCTCCTCCACCGCCCAACCCAACCGCGAGCAGGCGAGCGTCACCGACGACGGGTGCGGCACCACCTCGACGGCAGCGGGCCCCAGCTCACGGACCAGCGAGGTGCCGATCCCGGAGAACATGGGGTCCCCGCTGGCCAGCACCACCACGCGACGGCCGGGGTGTGCGCTGGGCAGCGCCCGGATCGCCGGGCCCAGCGGGGACGGCCACGACACCCGCTCGGCCGCGACGGACGCCGGCACCAACGACAGCTGCCGGGCGCTGCCGCGCAGCACCTCGGCACCCTCGACCGCCCGCCGGGCGGCCGGGGACAGCCCGTCCCAGCCGTCGGCACCGACGCCGACGACGGTGACGGTCCAGGCCGGCTCGCTCACGCCGGCAGCTCACCCTCCGGGCCCGCCGCCTCGGCCAGCAGCAACTCGCGCTGCTCGGCGGACAGCAGGTCGACGTAGACGGTCCCGTCGAGGTGGTCGACCTCGTGCTGCAGGCAACGTGCGGCCATACCGGTGGCCTCGATCGACACCGGGTCGCCGTGCGCGTCCACGCCGTCGACCCGGGCCCGGAAGGCGCGCTCCAGCTCGGCGTAGGGGCCCGGCACCGACAGGCACCCCTCCTCGGTGAGCTCCACCGCGGGCTCGTCGCCGACCGGCTCCAGGATGGTGAGGACCGGGTTCACCGCGTAACCGATGACGTCCTCGCCCACGGCGTCCGGACAGTCCAGGACGAAGACCCGGGCGTCCACCCCGATCTGGTTGGCCGCCAGCCCGACACCGTCGGCGGCGGCCATGCTGGCGAACATGTCCAGCAGGAGGTGCCGCAGCTCGCGGTCGAAGACGGTCACGGGAGCGCACGGTCGGTGCAGGACCGGGTCCGATCCGTAGGTGACGATCGGCCGGGCGACGCCGTCGTAACGGCCGGGCAGGCGCATGACCGTCGATCCTAGGGACGTCGCCGCTCCCTAGAGTGGCCGCGATGCCCGTGACCGTTCCGACCGCCGCCGGCCTGGCCCTCGGTGCCGCCGCCGACCTGCTGTTCGCCGACCCCCGGCACGGCCACCCGGTGGCCGGCTTCGGGCGGGCCGCAGCCCAGCTGGAGCGCCGGCTGTGGCGAGACTCCCGCGCCGCGGGCGCGGCGTACACGCTGGTGTGCGTCGGGACGGCGACCGCGCTCGGGACGGCGCTGCACCGGGGCACCGCGGCCCGCCCGCTGGCCCGGACCGCGGTCACCGCGGTGGCCACCTGGACCGTGCTCGGCGGCACCTCGCTGGACCGGGCCGCCGGCACCATGGCCGGCCACCTGGACAACGGCGACCTGCCCGCCGCCCGGGGCCACCTGCCGACCCTGGCCGGCCGGGACCCCCGCGGCCTCGGCGAGCCGGAACTGGTCCGGGCCACCGTCGAGTCGGTCGCCGAGAACACCTCCGACGCCGCCGTCGCCCCGCTGTTCTGGGGCGCGGTCGCGGGGCTGCCCGGCCTGCTCGGCTACCGGGCGGCCAACACCCTGGACGCGATGGTCGGGTACCGGTCGGCTCGGTACGAGCGCTTCGGCTGGGCGTCGGCCCGGCTCGACGACGTCCTCAACTGGGCGCCGGCCCGGCTGACCGCGGCCCTGACCGTGCTCACCGCGCCGGTGGCCGGCGGGTCGGCGGCCGGGGCCTGGCGGTCCTGGCGGCGGGACGGCGCCGCGCACCCCAGCCCGAACGCCGGACGCTGCGAGGCCGCCCTGGCCGGCGCGCTCGGCATCCGGCTCGGCGGGCGCAACGTCTACGGCAGCCGGGTCGAGGAGCGT